>VXPN01000551.1 GCA_009839535.1 Boseongicola sp. SB0662_bin_57
TCCGACGCCTCGCAACACTACATCAGGTGTTGCACTTCAGAGTGGAACGGGGGTCAGAAAATCGAAGCCGGTTATAGAAATCTGCATACCCATGGATCCGCGCCTCCTGACCCAGCTTGCCGTCGCCATCGATCTTGGCTCGATCAACCGGGCCGCAAAGCGGCTCAATGTCACGCAGCCGACGCTCAGCCGCAACATGAAGATCATCGAAGACCGTGTCGGGGCACCCGTCCTGATCCGCGAAAGCCACGGCGTCATCGCCACGGACGTCGGTGAACGACTGGCAGAACGAGGTCGGACGATATTGGCGGAAGCCGATGCCGCGGATGACGCCCTTCGGCGGTGGCGAGAGGGGATCACTTCGGAGTTGCGCCTTGGGGTTGGCCCCTTTCTGGCAGCGACGATCATCCCCGGCCTTGTCGAGAAATCGCTCCGTGACACATGGCCCTATGCGCTGCTCGTTCTCAGCGCTTCAGCCGCCCCCTTGATCAGGCGCCTGATAGACAACCGGCTGGATGTCGTTCTCGCACCGTCACAGTTGCGACTTCACGAGGGGAGCCTGACCCAGAAAGTGGTCTTCCCGGACCGGGTGGTGATTGTCGCAGGCGCCCGGTCGGAACTTGCTCGAAAGGGAGTGGCCGCGACAAAGGAACGACTCGAAAGGGCGCGATGGGTGATCGCCGGCGCGCGCGCCGGGATCCACGGAACGGAGTCCGAGATCTTCCGTTTCCTCGGGATTGAACCCAAGAGGCAGAACACTTCAATTACCGGCGACCCAATGATCCCGCTGCACTTGCTGAGAACGACTGATGCCTTGGTCGCATTGCCGGAAAGACTCATCGGAATGCTTGGCGATCTCGGCGGCGCGCGGATTGTCCGGTCGGACTTTCCCGAGATCCGCAGAGACATCGCGCTTTGGGTCCGCAAGCAGGAGCAGCATCGCATCGAGATCCTGCATTTCGCGGAGCGGCTTGAGGAACATCTGAAGGGTTTCGAGAGGTGACAGGCCTGCGTCCAACCGAAGTCCCGCGCGGCGCCCTTCGTCGATGCATTGGACGTCGCCGCTTGTGCTGGCGCCCCACTGCCGTTTGCCACGTTTGCCACCAGCGAATCCGCCGCCTGCGTGCCTGACGATGACAGAGATTCGACTTCCCGCCGCCATACCGGACAGAGTTTCCAAGTTCGGCAGCGAAGCTGGGGACTTCTCAGCATCTGGAGTGCCTGCCTGTTCGATGGCGTTCGACCGCTGCCGCGTCCATCAGCGCAACGGCTTCATTCCGGCGAGCCTTTTTCGAGCGCTGCCGGGACCTTGGTCAATTGCGCCACGCCAGCTTTCGACGCCGTGCAGACCGGCACAAGTGATCCTCCTGAGGCGCTCAGAATCGAGGCGGTGTCGGCAATGGCGCCCGAACTGTCAGCAGCCACCTCGCATGCGTCGACGCAACCACTCACGGTGGTGAACAGGGTCACGTCGACCTCTTGCTTGAACGCCGCGATGTCGCACTCTTCGCAACGGTGAAGCATGCCGGCGCATTTCACAAGCCCGTCAAGGCGATCAAGCCCCTGAAATGGCAACCGAAACGCCGTCCGTCACGTCAACGTGGCTGACCCTGGTGGCTCGTGCGTGAAGCCGAGGACGCAGTCACCGACCATCCGGAGCTCGTCGGCGCCGGGGAGACACCGGCACCATTCCCTCGAGTGCAACCCGTCACAACTGCAGTCGTCATGCAATCTCCTTCGAACTTCTCCAGAACGCCCGTTATGCGACGGGTACGATGCCCGACATCATTCATGGTGCCGCTTGTGACAAAGGGTTGCACTGCGGAAAAACGCGTCCGGACCCTTGACCGCACCACCGACCGGAAAGGCGCGGAGCGACGAAATCCTCCCCGACGACGTCAATCAAGGCGGATTCAGATACGCCCGAATTCGTTCAGCAGGTCCTCGACCGTCTTGCCCTTTGCCACCCATTTGCGGGTTTCCTCCTCTCGGTCTGCCTGCTCTCGAGCGAGTTGAACGGTTTCCTCTGCCTTTTCGAGCGGGATCACCGCGACGCCCATCAAGTCCGCAACGATGAAGTCGCCCGGATTGACCACGACGCCGCCACACTGAATTGGCACGTTGATCGAAAGCTCCTCCTTTCGACCAGAGAACATCGTGTGCGTGCCGCGGGGCGTGATCGTGCGCGTCCAGATAGGCCAGCCAATGTCTTCCAGCTCGTCGGTGTCCCGGCCCGCTCCGTCAACGATCATGCCGCGGATACCGCGGTTCTTGGCCAGCCCGCCCATGAGGCCACCGCATACGGACGTGTTCGGGTCGCCGCCGGCGTCGACAACGATGACGTCACCAGCCTGACCCATTTCGAGCGCCTTCAGCGGGTCAACCAGGTCGCCCTTTGAGAGCTGCACCGTGATGGCCTGACCGGTGATCTTTGCACGAAACGCGGGCTTGATGCCGCAGTCCATTACACCGGTTCGATACTGCACATCTGCAAACACCGCAGTCGCCGAATAGCACTGCACCACTTTGTCGAACATCTCGAGCAAGTCGGATCTCCGCTCGAACTCATTGAATACCTTCAGCATTTCCGTTCTCCATCAATGGGTTGTCTCAGCCAGCGCGTCTGCGTTGACAGGAAAGTCGGGTCGTTGTCCCGTAAGCACCTTGGCCACCTGCGTCGCCGCGGTAACCCGCGCTGCCCGAATGGACTCTTCCGAGTAGTAGGCGACGTGCGGTGTCACGATCACATTTGGCAGGGTGAAGATCGGGTTGTCGTGGGGCGACCAGTTCGCGCACTTGGCCGGCTCTTCCTCCGGGTCATCCAGACCGGCAGCCGCCAGGCTTCCCTCGGTCAAGGCACGGTAGAGCGCCTTGTTGTCCACGGTCGGACCCCGTCCGGTGTTCACAAGTATCGCGCCCTCCTTCATTGCGGCAAACTCGGGGTCGGAAAGAAAGTGCCGCGTGTCCGGCGTCATGGGCGCTTGCATCAGGATGTAGTGCGACTGCGCCAGAAGCTCAGGCTTGGAGACGAGCTTGACACCGTGCAGTTTCGCCACGTTCTCCGCCAAGTAAGGATCGTACGCGATCACGTTGACGCCGAAGGCCTTTGCCCTTTTCGCGATGGCCTGGCCAATCCTTCCCAAGGAAACGACACCCATTGTCCGTCCGCGAAGCCGGCAAACCGGCTGACCGCTCTGCCAGCTCCAGACGCCGGCATGTGTCGCCCGGTCGTAGTCGGGAAGTTTGCGCGCCAGCGCCAGCCAGAGCGATATGGCATGATCCGCCACCTCCTCGGTGCAGTAGTCCTGGACATTGGTGACGAGGATTCCCCGATCCGAAGCGGCCGCAACGTCAACGATGTCTACGCCCACGCCGTATCGCGCGATGACCTCGCATTTCTTCATGCGCGCTATCACGGCTTCCCCGATGCGGGCATACTGGTTCATCATCGCGGCACAGTCCCGCGACACGTCGAAGAGATCCTCTTCGCTCTTGGCTTGAAGTGCGACAACCTCGGCACCCGCGGATTCGAGGATCTCGCTTTCGACCCTGACGTCGCCGTAGTCGTAGTCCGTGATCACGACCTTCGGCCTGTCAGTTCGAGCCTTGAAGGAGGAACATTCAGACATAGGCACCAGCCGAGTAGGTCAACTCGTAGGAATGGCTGTACAGCTCGAATATGTTGCCGAAAGGGTCCTCCATGTAGACCATCCTGTAAGGCTTTTCGCCAGGGTAGTATTCGCGGACCTGCTCCATCCGTTGCCGTCCGCCGAGCTCTTCGATTATCTTGACCCTTGCCTCGACGTCTTCGTCCTGGACGCAGAAATGGAACAGCCCGCGACGCCAGTACTCAAATGGACGCTCTTCGTCGACGGTATTGGGGAATTCGAACAGCTCGATGCCAACGCCGTCTCCCAGCGAAAGATGCGCAATCCGGAAGGATCCCCAGCCTGCGCCGAAGACGTCATCGCACATCTGTCCGATAGCGCTGTCGTCGTGCCTGATCTCGGTCGGTCCCATGATGACGTAAAGGCCAAAGGCCTTGGAGTAGAACTCGACGGCCTTCTCCAGGTCGGGAACGGTGATGCCGATGTGGGAAAAGGTAAGCGCAACCATGGTATGCTCCTGTGCTTGTGTCTCAGAGAATGCTTCTTACGATTCCGCCTTCGACGCGGTGCGCAGCGCCGTTTGAGGCGGAATTTGCGGAAATCGTGACGATCATGCGCGCCACCTCATCCGGTTGAACAAAACGTTGAATGAGAGACGTTGGCTCGTCTTCCATGAAGAAATCCTCGACGATCATGTCGAGAGACTTGCCCCTTTGGGCCGCAAGGCCATCGAAGTACGCCTTGACACCCTCGGTCCATGTCGGTCCCGGCAAGACGGAATTGACCCGGACACCCGTTCCCTTGGTCAACTCCGCCATCCCGCGCGTGAGACCAAGCATCGCGGTCTTGGTCACCGAATAATGGACCATTTGCGGCAGCGGCTTCACACCGGCTTCGCTTGCCATGTTTATGATTGATCCGGTCCCGCGCTTCAGCATGGCGGGAAGGAAGACGCGGCTCATCCGAACGGCGGACAGCACGTTGATGTCGAAGTACCGCATCCATTCGCCGTCGGTCAGGTCCTCGAAGGGCCTGGCCGAGAAGATCCCGACGTTGTTCACCAGGATGTCGAGATCGCCCTGCTCCTGAACGAATGCGCATAAGGCGTCTGCATCGACACCTTCCGTCAAGTCGCCAGCCATCCCGGTCACCTCGCCGAGCGAAGCGAGATCCTGGATGCAGGCCGACACTTCGCTCTCCGTCAGCCCGTGGACCACGACCTTGGCGCCTTCCCCAAGGTAGATCTTTGCGGTCTGCTTGCCGATTCCGGACCCTGAACCTGTGACGAGAACCAGCTTGTCCTTTAGGTCAAGATCCATGTCACCCCGCTTTCTTCCCTGCAGCCGCTTCGGCATCTGGCTTTCTTCCGGAGACACGAGCCACAAGGGCTGAAATCTCGGTGCGCCACATGTCGATGCCGACGGCCAGAAGGATGATCAGGCCGAGCACGATGTTCTGGACCGACGACGGTGCTGCGTTCAGGTTGAGACCATTCTGGACAATCACGATCGTCATGGCCCCCATGAGCGTTGCGAGTATGTTCCCACGGCCTCCTGCAAGGCTCGCGCCGCCGACCACGGCCGCGGCGATGGCCTGCAGTTCCAGGGTCTGGCCATAGTTGGGAGAACCCGAGTTCAGGCGGGCAGACATCAGGACCGCTCCCACCGCTGTCATGAACCCGGCAATGACGAAAGTGATCGCCTGCACTTTCCTTACGTTGATGCCAGTCAGGACCGCAGCGGCGGGATTGCCGCCAACCGCATAGATCTCGCGTCCGAGCTTGGAGAAGTTCATCGTGAATGCCGCCAGTCCGTAGAAGAACACCAGGTAGAAGAAGGGCAGCGGGATCCCGACAAACTTGCCGTAGAAGAGCGGCTCAAGCGCTGGATCGAGAGAGAAGATCGGGGAGCCGTTGTTGAACGTCAGGGCCAAGCCTCGGAATGCGATGAGGGCGGCCAAGGTCGTGATGAACGATGGTATGCGCCCATACGCCGTTATCACCCCGATAAGCAGTCCCAGCAATGCGCCGGCAACCAGAATGAGCGGGACGGCCAGGACGAGCGGGACGCCCACGAACTTGAGCATGAGGGCAAAGATCATGGTCAGCAGCGCAACCATGGATCCTGAACTGAGGTCGATCCCGGCCGCGAAGATGACAATGGTCGATCCGATCGCAATGAGCGCGACGATACTGACCTGCAGCGAAAGATTGGACAGATTGCCGGGGTTCAGGAACCGTTCGGTTGTCAGCGCCACGACAAGAGAAACGATGACCAATGCGGCAAACGGGCCGATGAGCTGGGCATCAAATATACGCTTCATGCGAGCGCCTCCCCTTCTTCACGATTCCGGCCGGTGCTGGCCGAGGCCCTCACAAGATCGTCGTGGTCAAGTTCCGCTGCGTTTGCGATGCGCCTGATCGTCCCGTGCTGCACAACCGCGATGCGGTCGCTCATGGCGAGCAGCTCGTCATGGTCCGAACTGATCAGGATGATGGACCTGCCGTCGCGAGTCAGTTCGTTGATCAGGTTGTACACTGCAATCTTGGCACCGATATCGATGCCCTGAGTGGGCTCGTCCAGGATGAGAATCCCGGCGTTCGAAAAGAGCCATCGGGCAATGACGATCTTTTGCTGGTTTCCTCCGGAGAGGAAATTGACCGTCTTCTCCTCCGCTTGCGCGGAAATCTCGAGATCGTCGATGAGACTCTGCGTCGCCCGCTCCTCTCTCTTGAGATCAAGAAGCCCGAGACGTGCCAGTTTGCCAAGCGATGCAGCCGTGATGTTTCCACTTGCGCGAAAATTGAAGAAGAGGCCGTCGAACTTCCTGTTTTCCGGAACCAGGGCGAGGCCGGCGCGGATGGCGTCCATCTCGCCTCGAAAGGCCACGGGCCTGCCATTCAGGACAACTCTGCCGGCAGTCAGATCGTCCGTGCCGAAGAGCGCGCGAGCGATCTCCGTGCGACCGCTCCCGAGAACGCCGCCAAGACCAAGCACCTCACCGCGGCGAAGCTCGAAAGACACATTGTTGACGCCAGCATTTGTCGCGATGCCGCGTGCCTCCAGAACGACCTCGTCCTCCGCGTTGCGCTCCTTCGGATAATGTTCGCCGATGTCCTCACCGACCATCGCGGTCACGATCTCGCGGACGTTGATCTCGGTCTCGCCACTGGCGCGGACCACCCGGCCGTTCCGAAGGATGGTGACCTCGTCGACGATCCGCTCCACCTCGTCGAGACGATGAGATACGTAAAGTATTCCGGTGCCCTTATCGCGCATAGTTCGCAGCAATTGGTGCAGCCGCTCGATTTCGCCCTCGCCGAGTGCCGCCGTCGGTTCGTCAAGCACGATCATGCTTGCGCGCATCGCGACGGCCTTTGCAATCTCCACAAGCTGTTGCTCGCCTACCGAGAGCTGTCCGGTTATTGCCTCGGTTGAAATGTCGACTTCCATTTCAGCGAGCACGGCGGCGGCGTCCGAGTGAACCCTTTTCCAATCGACGACGCCAAGCGAAGACCGGGGCATGTTGCCCAGAAATATGTTCTCGCCGACCGACAGTGTTGGAACAATGGAGAATTCCTGAAACACTGTGGCTATGCCCATGGCGCGCGCAACCTGCGGATCGGAGATCTGTACGGGCCGACCGTCTTTCAGGATCTGGCCGCTGTCGGGCTGCTTGACGCCCGAGAGGGTCTTGATCATCGTCGACTTGCCACACCCATTCTCGCCAAGAAGACCGTGAATGGACCGGGCCAGCAGCTTGATGCACACACTGTCATTCGCCAGCACGCCCGGGTAGGCATTGCTGATGTCGACAAATTCCCAGAGGGGTGCGGACGCGTTCATCGTCTTGGCCTTACCGGCTCGCAGCGGGTCGGGACATTGCTCCCGCCCCCGGCAACGCACGGGTGCGCAGCCGGGGAGCGGGGAGGAGCTCAGTACTCCCTGGACGGCTGCGGGAAGAGCTTTTCGGGCTCCTGGAGAACTGCGATCGCTCCGTCCTTGTCCTCGATGGACGTTGGCGTTTCGATCCAGCCCCCGGGATAGCTCCCCTGCAACGCGTCGATCGTTGCGTGCATTGCTGCCCGCCCCATCAGGAATGGAGACGTGTTCACTGTCGCGGTGACGTTGCCCGCAGCGATCTCCTCCAGGCCGGACGTATCGCCATCGTTTCCGAGAAGGACGATGTCAGACCGGCCCAGCGCCTTGGCGGCGTAGGAAGCGCCAATGATCATGTAGTCGTTGGCCGCGAAGATCATGTCGAGATCGGGATGAGCCTGAAGAATGTCCATGCCTGCAGTGTTGCCGCCTTCGACATTCCATTTGCCGTCGATCGAAACGACAACGTCGAAGTTCTCGTTGCCCTCGATCCCGTCGAGGAAGCCTCCGACGCGCTCGGTCGAATGATAGCCGGGCTGGCCTTCAATGATGCCGACCTTGAGTGGCTTGTCGCCATAGGTCTCGATGGCCCAGTCCGCGATCTTGTGGGTGCCATTGCGCTGCGAATATCCGACAACGCCGTGAATGGGCGTCGGGAAATTGGGAATGTCGGAGTTGATCATGACCACAGCCATGCCCTTTTCGACCGCCTGCTTGAGGAGCGGGGCTGCCGCGAATTCGTCGTGGGTGCCAAAGACAATTGCATCGACGTCCTGCGTAAGGACGTCCTGGATCATTCCCATCTGGCCGTTGATGTCAGCGCCGCTCTGCGGTGCCAGCATGAAGACCTCGACACCCTCTTCCGCCGCAACCGCCTTGATGCCCTCGCCAATGGCGATGTAGTAGTTGAACTCGGTTGCCGGCGGCATGTAGGCGATCCGGAAGGTCTCGTTTCTTGGCGTGATCGCGTCGATAGGCGCCTGGGCTCCTTCAGCGAGCGGCACCGGCGCCGGATAGTCCGCGGACACCGCCATCGAAGCGAGTGCGGCAATGCCTGCCGCGAGGATTGTTCTCAGTCCTGATTTTGTCATTGGTCTTCCTCCTGACATTGGTTGAATTATCCGTTGAACGGAGCATCGAGCACTCCGCACACACCGGGTCTGGCGGCGAACAGGCCGCCGGACGCCGGTTCGTCCTGGAGAGCCTGCTCATCACTCATGAGACGCGAGGTCGTGATGAAGAGCGTGTCGAGTTCGGGTCCGCCGAACGCACAGCACGTCGGTTTCCAGACAGGCACATCGATGACCCGGTCGATTTCGCCGCTGGGCGCGACCCGCACCACCCGATGCCCTTCCCATTCGGCGTTCCAGACCCCGCCTTCGGCATCGACGCACGACCCGTCCGGCAGTCCTGGTTCGTCGCGAAACGAGGCGTGCACGCGACGGTTGGAGACCGTGCCGGTCAGCGGGTCATAGTCGTAAGCGACGATCTCTCGGTCGGGCGTGTCGGCGAAGAACATCGTTCTCCCGTCCGCTGAAAAGCATGTCGAATTCGCGCAGGACACGCCGTCGATCAACCGGACGACCGAAAGGTCGGTCCCAACCGAAATCACGGACGAGTCGGCCGCACCGGAGACCTCGTTCATGCCGCCCACGATCAATCGGCCCGCGCGGTCCGTGCGCCCGTCGTTCAGCCGCGTTTCCGGGTTTTCGGGCTCGAATTCACATACAAGCGTCTCTTCATCGGACACGGGATCGAGCAGCACAACGCGATCGGCATAGGCCACGACGAATCCGCCTGCCGATCTCGGAGCGAAGCAGCACACGCGCTGTGCGAGCGTCCGCTTCGAATGCCTGCCGGTCGCGGGATCGTAGGAAAAAAGCGCTCGCCCCTCGATGTCAGTCCACCATACGCGTTGATCCAAGGGGTTCCAGAACACCCCTTCCCCGTGCTGGTTCCGGCAATCGAGAACGAGTTCCGCTCGCACCTGGTCGCTCCTCCCATGCCATCTGATATCTGATATATCAGCTTGCGTTGTCTGGTGTATCAGATATCTAAAGTGATGCAACAACTTTTTTTGGAGAGGCTCATTCGATGGCTTTGGAAAGGCCCAAGTCCCTGCGCGAACTTGCTCTCGAGCATCTGCGCAACAGCATCATCGACGGCACGCTCAAGATGGGCCAGGCGCTCTCGGAGCGCGAAATTTCCGAAGGGCTTGGAGTCTCAAAGTCTCCTGTGCGCGAGGCCCTCGCGGAACTCCGGAACGAGGGCCTTGTCAGCATCGAGCCGCAAAAGGGCGCAAGGGTCTTCAACCTGACGGAAGCCGAGGTCGCCCAGATCTGTGATTTCAGACAGGCAATCGAGATGGCGGCATTCGAGCTCGCCCTTAGCCGGGACCCTGACGGGCTCGCGGACGCCATGGCGCGTGTCGTACGCGAGATGGAAGCCGCACGAAGGGACGGCAACGAAAAGAAGTACCTTGAACTCGATACGGCATTTCACCAGCTCATTTTCGAGCATGCCGGAAATGACTACCTTACGGCCAGTTACACGCGTTATGTCGGCAAGATCGCAGCTCTGAGAACGCATCTCGCCAAGCTTCCCCAACATACCGAGCTGTCCTTTGAAGAGCACCGGAGGATTGCCGCTGCGGTACGACGCGGAGCCTTGGAAGGAATAAGAAAACTCCTTACCGAACACATCGATCGCTCGCGGCAGGCGTACAAGAGCGCCGCCAGTGTCTTGCCGTGAAGTTTCCCCGACGGACATGGGCTTTTGCTGAAGGAGGCGCTTATCCACTTCCTGCATATAGAGTGACCCAGCACCTTGATGCATGTCGCTTGCTGGGCCATGCCCGTCGACGAAAGGCGATCGGCCAGAGCGGATTGCGATGCCAAGGCCGCGCCCTGCCGGGTATCCGACCGACCTGGCGGCACGGCCCATGAGATTCCATTTCAGACGGACAGGCGTTGGAACAGCCGAATCTCCGACCCGCGAGCGCCAGAAACGCGGTGAAACTGACAATTTCAAGGTCTACCGGTAGAAGGCGCGCCTTGTCGCTCACCATGGAGCAGGCTTCGTGGTTGTCCTGCTGAAGTCGCGATCCGGACCACTTCGAGAAACTCCTTCGACTCTTGCGCAAGGACCGCCCGCAACGGCGTCAGCAGTTGCCCTGGGCCTCTCTCTTGAGCAGTGATCCGCATGCAACCGTCGCGGCGGCCCGGGGCCACTCCGATGACCCGGAATGAAATCTGCAGGAAGTTTCGTGATTGTGCGGGTTCCGCGCTCCCGGAGCACGAACAGTTGGGATTTGCCGTGCAGTTGTCGGGGTTCGGGTCCTTCGATGATGCGACCCACGTCTTTGCCTGGTTTCCCAGGTCCAGCCACGCGTGGCCAGGGAAACCATCACTCAGAGCCCGGTCGTCCGGCGATGTCCAATGCCGGCCAGCTCATCATCCATGAACTGTTCGCGATAGACCTCCTCAACCCGGGTCACCTCGGCGTCCGTCAGTGCGGCGAATTCCTTACGCCGCTCCCGCACCGACAATCGGCCGTCATTCTGACGCATGAAGCGAAACAGCAGGTCAACTGTGCGTGCAGGCATGTCAAACATCTCGTCAACGGCGGCCCGAAACCGGTCGTATCGGCGCAGGAACCGGGTTTCCTGCGGAACATCCACGTCGATGGCTTTCTGAACGCAGCCATATAGAAACGCAGCATGAGGCGTGGCGTCGAAGAAACGATAGAAGTCGCCGGTATCGTTGGTGACTTCCACGTTGAAATTGTCCGTGGCGCGCCAGTCGACCAGTGGCAGGAGGCGCGAGGAATGGCTCTCAAGCACGTCCCTGTAGGCGCCGATCCGCTCAAGGATGGTAGCTGATATGGGAAACACCACATCGGGCGGACTGTATCCGCGCTCGGCGAGTACGTGATGAAACAAGTATCGGTGCAGGCGCCCGTTCCCGTCCTCGAAGGGATGAATGTACACGAAGCCAAATGCCAGCACTGCCGCCGCGACCACCGGATCCAAGGCATGCGCATGCGTTCTTGCGAACGCGATCACGCCGTCAACCAAGGCATCGAGATCTTCTTGACGGGCACTAACGTGGTCAGGTTGAGGCATCTGGCTTCTGCGATCATGGGTGCCGACGAACCCGCCCTCCTGCCTGAAGCCGAGCCGGACAAAGCGCTCGTCGCCGATCACGATCCGCTGTAACCTGAGAAACTCGGCACGGTCCAGTTCATGCTGTCCGGCCTCGCCGATCGCGCGCCCCCAGCGCTGAATTCGGCTCTGAGGTGGGTGTTCTCCTTCTATCGCATAGCTCGAGCGCGAATCCTCCAAGAGCAAGAATGCCGCAGTTCGGGCAAGCAAGTCTCGGGGCACCTCTTCCGCAATTTCGCGAACTCTCGCCGCCAAGTCACGCGCGCAGAAGGTCCTCAGTTCCTCCGTGCGAAACACCAACGGGCAAAAGTCCGGCGTCCCGGGCAGATTGTTCCTTACGCGATGACGGGGCGAGTTCGTTCCCTCTGTGCCGAACTGCACGAGATCGTCCAGAACAGGCACGTAGCGACCGTGGACTGCATCCGGCAAATCCAGAAAGTCGCCGATGAGCCACTCGTACAGGAACCAGATGCGGCGTGCATAACCGCCGGTCGGTTCGTCGCGATTCCACTCAGCGATCGGTTCAGGTCCGATCGCCACAAACAGACGCTTCAGGACTGCGAGATCAAGCCCTTCGTATTTCAGGGCATGCCTGACATGTCCGCGCAAGGATGCGTGAGGATCGTGGCGCGGCGTCAGGATTTTCCATGTGCCGGTATCGATCACGCGATGCCGGGCACCGATCGCCATCAGCTTGATCGGGACCGGCACCTTCAGATCAAATGCGTCGATCAAGGCACCGTAGCCAACCGGCTTGGCGGTCTCCGGCAGCCGACGTTGGAGAAAGACGCTCACCGGCCCTGAGAACCGTTGCTCCTTCGCTGAAGTCTCGATTTTCGATTCCTTTCCATGAATTTCGATCAAATTTTGCGTAAGCTAATGAATTATGATGTTATTGTCTGAATTTTGATTCTGCAATAGGTGCATCATGAAATATGATCGCTTGCGGATGTCAATTTCAGTTCATTGGCCGTTGCCCGCTGCAGTGCGACACTACACTTGCAGTCCGGCGGATTCGATCGGTGGTTTGCCGCGTTCGCAGCAAGCATGGCCTTGAATTCTGCAGCCGCGTCCCGCCATATTCGCAGTTGCCGTCGGCCCGACAGCAATCAGTCAGCGCTGTTTCTCAGGATATGTCCATCCATCGCGGCCAGGCCCTCGTCCAGCCCGCTTCGCCCGAATCCCAGGCGAAACCGGTCATCGGGAACAGGGCCAAGGCATGACGAGAATATCGTCCCCGGCAGCAGCAATACCCCGCTCTCCTCCACCAGGGACCTGCAGAACTCCTCGACGCCTTCGGTTCCCTTGTAGCGCGGGAAGGCCGTGCACGCGCCGTCAGGACGTCGCCACTCGAACAGGTTGGCGTGCCGGGCAAAGAAGGCGTCCCATTTCGGCAGGTTCTCGTCCACGATCCGACAGTTGCGCGCAAGCAGCCGCTCACGGTTCTCCAGCGCGATCTTCGCCAGGCGTTCGCTGGGGCCGGAATTGCAGATCGAAAGATAGTGTTTCATCCGCTCCATCCTGGAAATCAGGTTCGAATCCTGGCAAGCGATCCACCCGATCCGAAGGCCCGGCAATCCGAAGGACTTGGACACCACGTTCAGCGACAAGCCGCGTTCGTAGACGTCGGCGATGAACGGCAGGTGCCTGACGCCGGATGGCCCCAATCCGTGGAAGATCTCGTCATGGAGGATGTAGATGCCGTGGGGGCGGCACAGTTCGACCAGCGCCATGTAGCGATCAACCGGGAGGATGGTTCCGGTCGGGTTGTGCGGGAAATTGATCGTGACCAGCCGCGTGTTCGGACGGATCGCGTCCTTGATGCGGTCAATGTCGAGAGACCAGCTGTCGTCGGGGTCGAGCGGCACCCCGGTTGCCGCGCAGATCGCGAGGGGCAGGGTTTCGTGGCTTTGGTAGTTCGGCGTCACCACAATGGCGTGGCTGTCAGCGTCGAGAATCACGTTGTTGGCGGCGAATATCCCCTCGCTCGCCCCCGCAAAGCAAAGGATATCGGAAGGCAATTGCCGCAGATAAGTGCCCGCGATCGCCTCACGAAGATCGGGGGCACCAAAGGTCTCCGTATAGCCGAGCCAGAGGTTCTCGAACGCTTCCCGCTCCTCCGGCGACGCCATGGCCAGCAAGTCGCGCATCGAGATGCTTTCCGCATCTGACGCGGTCAAATGGTGCTTGGCCTTGAACTCCCATTCCGAAAAATGGGTCTCAAGGCGAAAGTCCGGCAGTGTCGGCATGGCACGAAGCCTACAACCGCCTGGTACGAAGAGCCACGGCCAATTTTAGCGCTGCTTGGCTGAAGCGCGGGATTCTTGTTCATGTACCTTGGCACTGCTCAAGCACCGAAGCTGCAAGCAGATTCTCAATGCTCAACCTTTCCCGCAAGACATGATATGCTGAGCTGACGAGGGGCGCATTTCGGCCAACCGAGGGCCGTGGCAAGACCCCCACGATGGACGGACCCGCATCAAGGGTCCTGCCAATTTCGAGCATGCGACGAGGTGCACTTCGCAAAAAGCCAGGGACAGAGAGCAATGACTCAGAACAATTCAATCCGCACCTGCCTTTGGTTTGAGGGCAAAGGACTGGAAGCTGCAAAGTTCTACGTGAAATTGATTCCGGGGAGCGAACTCCATACGCCCGACTCCGGGGATGGCGAACCGCTGATGGTCTCATTCACTCTTGGAGGCGTTCCCTACGAAATCCTCAACGGCGGCCCGCACTATCAATTGAACCCGGCTTGCTCGATTGCGGTCACCACGCCGGATCAAGACGAGACCGATCGGATATGGGACACCCTTGTCGCCGATGGCGGTGAGGCAAGCCGATGCGGCTGGCTGGTCGATCGCTGGGGCATGTCATGGCAAGTCTATCCTCAGGCCTTGCCGGAAATGCTGGGTGCGGATGACCGCGAGGCCGCAGCACGTGCGCAGCAGGCAATGCTGGGCATGAGCAAGATCGACATTGCCGCGATCAAGGCCGCCTTCGAAGGAAACTAGAGCCATGATACCGGCATTGGCTGAGCGCATGCCGCGGGCTCCGTGACGATTGGCAATTCGGAATGCCGGCAGAACGCCCCAGCAAGAAGCGACGCGAAAGCAGGCGTGGCCTGCGTGAGCCCAAGGGCCCACCGATCATCTACGTGGCCAAGAGCCGAGCAAGGCACCGCGGCGCAGCGTCTTCAGGATCGGTAGAACCGGGTTCAGCCGTTTCCTTGCCACCTCCACGACGGCGTCGTCCGGCGGCAGGGATCGGCGTTCGATGCCGATCTGGTCGCCAAGGGAGATGGCGTTGTTGAACATGATGCCCGTTTTCGGAAACCAGCCCCAGGATGGCGAGAATCTAATGCGGCCGGCCAGTGACCAGAAGTGCACGCGGCGCCGCGATCATGGCGATCGACGCATAGGGCAAGCCTGCCGTCGGAGTGACCTTTGCTTTTGGCGCATCGGCGGCTTCGCCTCCGCTTTCGGCATTGAAGGCCGTGACGAACTCAAGCTCTTCCATCGCGTGCGGGACAAGAGGTCGGACCCCTTGTGCCGATCCTCTGCAGCTGACGCCGCTGACAACTTTCGACATTGGTCAGGCGGTGGGGCGCAACGCATGGCGAATTTCCGTGTTGACAACATGCAACCTCGCTTCAACTTGGCGA
>VXPN01000433.1 GCA_009839535.1 Boseongicola sp. SB0662_bin_57
CTGGCAACCTCTGACCCGTGAAATCAATGCTTGCGACGGCCTGACGGTCCGTCAAGCTGAGTATATAGAGTCCCCAATTTTCGGTGTCCTTGAGCTTCGTCTCGGCATGGTTGAGTGTCCTCTCGTCCATGGCCTTCGGCCTGTCGCCTCACCGTCCGCGACGTCTGGCGGCTTCGAGACCGGCGCGGACGTTCTTGAAGATCAGCTCCCGCCGGAACTCGTTGAAAATGGCGTTCATGTACAGGTCGGCTCCGGCAGGGATGCACGCCAGGCTGACCGCAATGCTGTCATCCGAGCCGTTGCGGAGCCCAACTGAAAGCCGGTGTGTGCCTTGCAGAAGCCCCTTGCGCCAATCCCTTTCTTCCATGGCATCACGCGTCTGTCGTCCGTTCCGCCCAACTCCAAATGCCTTTCCCGGAGCGCTGGCTGGCTATTGGTGCAAGTGCCTGAAATGCAGCCACGATTAATCCATGACTTGTGATCGAGCCGCTTTGAGGCCGTTCTCGAAGCGCTCCGCGGCTGCAGCGGCCTCTTTCATCAGCGCATCGAGGCTGTCAGGCGGGTGCCGCCGTCCAGCATCCCCTTGAAAGTTGCATAGGCGTCAGTTTTGCGGCCATAGGATCGCAATGTCCTCTCGTCGTTCACCCAGGCGAGCACGATGATCCTGGCGTCGCTATCGAAACGGTAGAACAGTCGATACTGTTGGAAGAACTTCGCCCGGAACCAGTGCTTCCGGCGATCGCCGAGAGTGTCCCCTTGCCGGAAGGCCGGGTCTCCCGGCTCGGACGGGATGCTCTCGCTCACCAGTCTGAAGATGGCCGCCAGCCATTTCGTGCAGTTTTTCCTTCGCCAGGTCTCGGGGTCTCGCGTCTTGCGCCTTTCGACCTCATCGATCAGTCCTTCGAGTTGGTCGAGAAAGACCGGATGTGCATAGATCGACCAGCCCTTGGCAATGAGTGGCGCTTCTGTGGGCGCAACACTGTCCGTCATTCGTCGTCGTGCGACAGGGGCTCACCAAGATCGACGTCAATGTCGCCGACGAGCGCCTTGAGGCGGTCGTGCAAGGCACCGTCGAACGCACGAAGGTGTTCAGGATGCGCCTTGATGTCGGCCTCGACGAAATCGAGAAACGCGCGGAGCGCGGGATCGACGTCCTCGTCGCGCACCGGCTCGATGTAGACCCGGCCACTCGGCTCGATGCAATAGCGGATCCTGTCACCCTTGCCGAGCTTCAACTGCTTGCGTACACCACTCGGCACTGTCGTCTGGTAGCGATTGGTGAGCTTCGAAACATCCTGGATGAGCGCGGCCATGGCAGACTCCCGAAAGCGGGTCGCTTGGAACACCCGACAAGTAATGCAATTGAATTGTCGTGGCAACCTCGATCAGGATTGCGTGCACCTGAAGATGTCGAATGGAATCCCGGTCAGGGTCTCGCGGGCAACGGAGGGCCAAAGGCGTCCCGATGTCATGGCATGTCTCCAACAGGACTGCCACGCGAGGCCGGCTGGAAACGGCAGGCTGCAAGGAAAAGCTCGAAGAGCGTCTCATCGCACTCTTGCACCACATTGTCGTGCTCGTGCTGGCGGATTTGCTCCGCTCAAATGCGACGTTGCCGCTGGCGTGGATGCGTGGCGGGGGAAATGTAGGCGGAAGCGCCGGAATGCCGTCTCATCGACCTGCACGGACACATGCACAGGGGAGCGTGTAACGCGCGGCCGGTTCAGTGTCCGGCATATCGATGGGCGTGCAACCGAGAAGACCTCGGCGAGGTCGCTGATCGGGCATTCCCGCGTGCAGCTCCAGTCAACTGCGCCCCGCCGAAGAAGGCTGGGCGCGAACTGTGTCCACCAATCGTTGCAAGTCCCAGATCATGCGGCGCTAAATTCCACGATCGAGATCCTTCTCTTGGCTGCGCCGCTTGCGGCGCACGCGACGGCTCGGGCCGTCCCGCCTGGACGCCGATCAACGCCTATGGCGTCATGGACTTCCCGGAAGAACTTTTCGGCGCGCGTTTCGTGGTCGAATGCCCGAGCGCCGGATCAAGCGGCTGCTGCGCGAGAAGCTTCTCGACGAAAGGCAGGTCAGGCTCCCTTGGACCACGCGCTCGGCGTCTGACCGGTCACCCGCAGGAATTCCCGGTTGAAATTCGACTTCGTCTGGAACCCCGCGGAGAACATCGACTGCGTCACGGACTGCCCGGCTTTCAGGGCGCGCTGCGCCTCGGCCACGCGCGCCTTGTTCACGTATCGCGACACGTTCTCGCCCGTGCTCCGGTTGATCGCCGCGGAGAGCCGCTTGGCTGGCAGACGCAATCGGCGCGCCAACCGGCCCAGGGTCAGGTCGGGGTCGAGATAGAGCCTGTCCTTGTCCATCAACGCTTGGAGACGGGCCATGATCTCGGCATCGCTTGCCTCCTGCGCGGGATCGGACCCTGGCGTCGCGGGCGGGGCTTCCAGCGTGGCCAGGCCACGCGACAGGCTCAGGCCGCCGATCAGAAGCAGGTTTCCGGCCGAGTACAGGCTGATGATCCAGGGTTTCAGGTGCCCGGCCCCTGCGACCTGGGCCGCACCGATCAGGACATCGCTGAGGGCTGATGCCACCAGCGCAATCCCGATGATCTGCCACAATCGCCCTGGCGTTCCCCCCGCTTCGAGGGTCGTGTTCAGCAAGGCGTCCCCTTGCCTCCGGGCGCTCCACAGGATGGCGGCACCGTAGCCCGCGAACAGGAGCGGGATCACGACGTCCAATGCGGCAGGCCGGACGAGCAGGGCCAAAACCGCAACCACGGACCCCAGCGCATGGATCACGTCGCGGTGCGAGGGGTACCGGTCGCGCGCGGCCCGAAAGGCCAGCCAGGCGGCAGCCGGAATGAGCGTTGCGGTGACCGGCTGTGCCAGCCTTGCACCCGGAACGCCGTAATGCTGTGCCAGCGAGATCACGGCCGCCTGCATCGCGCACAGCCCAAGGACCCAGGCCAGAGGCGCGTTCGCCCGTCCCGTTACCACCATGCGCAGGAACAGGAAGGCCAGGACCAGCGCAGCGAAGAGCGTAACGGGAAGGCTGGGCATTGGGCGAGGGCACTCCGTCGGTCAAGATCGCTTCGATCCGTGTCCTTAAACCGGTTTCGCACGTCCTGAAACCGGTTCGAGGACGCGCCTCGGTCGCGTCCGGTGCACGCAATTCGCATCGCAACTGCAACCGGAGCATGAGACATGAAGCTGAACCCCATGATCACCGTCGCCGTCATCGTCCTTCCCGCCATGGTGGCCGCGGGCACCCCCGGCTTCAGGCCGATATCGGTCGAGGCCCCGCATCACGGCCGGCCCGTCACCGGGGGCCAATGGCATCCGACCGAGGCCGCAGGCCGCGCAACGGTGATCGCGGAGAACCCCGTTTTCCATGGCGTGGAGGTCATCGAAGGCGCCCCGATGGCTGACGGCCCTGCGCCTCTCGTGCTGCTGAGCCATGGCTTGGGAGGGTCCATGCGCTCCATGGCCTGGCTCGCCACGGGACTGGCGGAACAGGGCGCGGTCGTCGTCGCCGTGAACCATCCGAACTCGACCTGGGGCGATTTCGACATGGAGGCCGCGCTGGACCACTGGACTCGCGTCGCCGACCTGTCGCTGGCGCTCGACACGGTCCTGGCCGACCCGGAGTTCGCCGACAGGATCGATCTGGACCGGGTCATGGCGGCCGGCTTTTCCTTCGGCGGCTGGACGGCGCTGTCCATGGGCGGCGTCACCGGGCGGATCGAAGGGTATGCGGCCCATTGCGATGTCTACGCCGCTTCCGCGTCCCATTGCCGGGATCTGGCACGTGGCGGGATCGACCAGCGGAACCGGGCGGCGGCGGCATGGGATGCATCCTGCAAGGACCCGCGGATCACGCATGTTGCAGCCATCGACCCGGCTCTTGTCTGGGGTCTGGAAAGGACCGACACCGAGGCCTTGGTCGAGAACGTGACGCTGTTCGGTCTGGGTGAGGGTCAGGACCGCCTGGCCGCCACGGACTTCGATGCCAGCGGCTTCGTTGGCCTGGTGCCGCACGCTTCGGTCGAGCGGTTCGTTCCCGCCTGGCACTTTTCCATGTTGCCGCTCTGCAAGCCTGCCGGCGCCGCAATCCTGGAGGAAGAGAACGACGATCCGGTCTGCACCGATCCGGACGGCGCCGATCGGGCGGCGCTCCACCGGAGCGTGATCGACCGGATCGCAATCGACCTGGGGCTTTGACGACCCGCTCGGCCGGCGGACCCGTTCCGCGGGCGGAGCTGGCATTCGGACAGGTTTTCTCGCGTTCGCACCAGGGAACCCCCGTGCTTCGGGCCGTCGCGGGAAGTCGGGCCCTCTTTCCGTGGTTGGTTCAGCGGTCAGGCGCCGGACCGGTCCCCTCTCCTTTTTTGGCGGCAGGGACCGGCGCGAGTGGCTGCGTCCGGGCCGTTCGCGCTGCAGGCACCGTGAGAGACCGGTCAAGATCTGCGTGGCGGACTTCCTGGCCGCAGTCTCGACGCGACCAGCGTGTCGCCCTCGCGAAGGGCGGCCAGCGGGTGGTCGAGATCGGTTCCGGTGAGTCCATGGTCCGCGCAGGTCCGGTTCTCGGCCACGACCGGCTCGAGCCGCGCGTTCCGCTGCGTCTCTCCACCGTGGCGATGCGTTCCGGCCAGGAGACATCTGGTTGAACCATTCGATGCATCGCCAGCTGGACGCGATGGCGGGAATCGCGGAACTTCCGCCCAGCCAGACGTCACCAGTCGGTCAAGGAGCTTCGTTCCCTTGGTCAGTGCCGGCATCGCCCAGTCGCTGCCGCATGCCGGTTCACCTTGCAGCGATGACATTGGCATCTTTCGGTTTCGGAGCCTCATTCGGCACCGGGTGTCAGAACAACCGCGCAAGAGGGGCTTCCCCAATGCCGTCCCTGGGAGGACATTACCAGATCTGGCTGAGCTGCTCCTTCGAGAGTTCCCCGGGGACGATGGCCAGCGGCACGGGCAGGGACCCAAGGCGACGCGAAAGAGCCGTCACGATGGGGCCCGGGCCGCCATTGTCGGGGCTGGCGCCGAGCACGAGCATCCCGATTCCGCCGTCTTCCTCGATCTGCGCCAGGATTTCGGGCACGGCCTCTCCTTCGCGGATCACCAGTTCGGGGTCCACATTCCGCCTGTCGTGCATCCATTTGGCGAAAACCTCGAAATGCGCGTGGATGCGCTCGCGCGCCTCTTCCCGCATGACCTCACCGACGCCGATCCAGTGCTGGAACTCCTCTGGCGGGATGACGGCGAGAACCTGCACGTGCCCGCCTGTCCTCGATGCGCCCGTGGCCGCAAACCGAATCGCGTTCAGGCATTCGCGGCTGTCATCGAGGATCACCAGGAACTTTCTCATGCTCTGCCTCCGGCCCGGGGCGCAAGATGCGCGGATCAGGAGCCGCTGTCCAACGCGGCGTCTGCGACGACCAGCCCTGCTCCTGTTTCCCGTGCACGCGTGTATGCCAGGACGGCAGCGGCATGGTCGCCAAGAGCCATCCCCCGAAACGCGAAGGCAGCGGGCTGCTTCGGCTCGTCAATGCGGCCTGTGACGAGATCGGTCAGATCGCCGGCAATGTCCCTTGCGTCCAGCATGGGGCGATCCGCGGCCCGTTCCTGTTCGAGATCGTCGATCACGACGGCGCCGATGCGGGCGAGGCTGTCGGGCAGCCAGGGAATGCACAGGTCGGTGATCGCGGCGAAGGCGTTGGGCTTCATCCACGCCGCGTCAAGGAAGGGCTCGACCGCGTAGTCGAGCGTGATGGACGTAACCACGATGTCAGCCTCGCGAAGGGTTTCTTCCGGATCCGCTGCACGGGCGTCCAGTCCCAATGCACGGGTTTCCTCGCAAAAGGCGTCACGATTGGCCGTGCTTCGGCCGCAGGCCAGGACCTGTCGCAAGGGAAAGAGCGCACGAAACGCGGCGAGATGGCTTCGCGCCTGGACGCCGCAGCCAACGAACCCGACCGACGTGGAGGCGGGATCGGCCAGGCGCCGCGCCGCGACCGCCGAGAGTGCAGCCGTCCTGTGCGCCGTGATCCAGTTCGCTCCCATGACCGCCTTCAACAGGCCGGTCTCGGCGTCAAGCGCGAGGATGGCCCCGTTGATCGAGGGCAGGCCACGCCCAGGATTGGCCGGGCTGACGCTGACGGTCTTGAGGACCGTCAGGCCCTCGTCGCCGACGGCAAGCGTCGACATCATGTAGCGCCCGCCGCCCGGCAGCAGCGCGGACTTGGGCGTGACATGGAGCCGGCCTTCGGACTTCGCGATCAGCGCGGCCTCGATGGCATCGGCAATTTCGCCGGGCTGGATTGCAAGCGCCTCGATCGCGTTGTCGGGCAGGTAAAGGAACCTGCCGTCGTCGTGTGATGCCATCAGTGGCGTGCCTCCTCTGGGTCAGGAACAGCGTGGACGAGGTTCCGGGCCGAGTCCACACGCCGATACGGGACGTTCCCTTCGCCTCCGGGAGCGGCCGCTGGTGGTGCCCGGCGTGCCAAGGGCCGTCAGGATGCAAGGGACGGCCGTGCGCCTTCCGAAAGCGCCCAGTCCCAGTACATCTCCCGCACCCTGCGTGTGACGGGTCCGGGCTGGAACTCGGTTCCGTCGAACTCGACGACCGGCGTCACCTTGTTCATGTTGCCTGACATGAAGAGCTCGTCCGCCCCGCGAATGTCGTCAAAGGTAAGCACGGCCTCGCGGACGCATGATCCGTCGTCGGCAAGGTTCGCCATGTGACGTGCGCGCGTGATGCCAGCCAGGAACGTGCCGTTCGCGACGGGAGTCAGGACCTCTCCATCCTTGACCATGAAGATGTTCGCAGTGGCGGTTTCCGCGACATTGCCCATGGCATCGGCCACAAGCGCGTTCGGATAGCCCTTTGCACGCGCTTCCGCGATCATGCGCGCATTGTTGGGATAGAGACACCCGGCCTTGGCGTTGACGACCGCGCTTTCCAGGATCGGGCGACGGAACCGCGTGGTGGTCAATCGAGTCGTTGCGTCCTCCGGCGCCAGCGGTCTTTCCTCGAGACAGACGGAAAACGCGGTGCTCTCGGCATCCGGCACGATCGCGGTCTCGTCGCCGTCGACGCCCCAGTACATTGGCCGGATGTACACGGCGGCGTCAGTGGCAAGGGACTTCAATCCGTCCCAGATGATCTCCACCATTTCCTTCGCGGTGCAGGTGGGAGTCAGCATGAGCACTTCCGCGGAGTGATTGACCCTTTCGCAATGGGCCAGAAGGTCGGGAGCCACCCCGTCGAAATAGCGCGCGCCGTCGAAGACGCTGGAGCCGAGCCACGCGCCGTGATCTGCCGCTCTCATGACGAAGGCGTCGCCGTCATGCCAACCGCCCTCGAAATAGGTCCGTACGTTGGTGCCGAATGCCATGGATCAGTTCCTTTCGAAGGGCGAACCTAGGCGGTCTCGAATGGCGCGTCCAGACGAGTTTCGCAACAGGATCCGCAACGATTCCCGTTTTGAAATCCGCTGGACAATTGCGTGGCGGCAGGACATGACCCTTGTTTCATGGAAAGAGGATTCCCACTGGCGCGGCCTGGAATGCGCGTCGGGCTGCTTGGCGGGTCGTTTGATCCGGCCCATGAGGGTCATGCGCATGTCACCCGGGAAGCCTTGAAGCGACTTGCCCTCGACGAGGTGTGGTGGCTGGTGTCGCCGGGCAATCCGTTGAAGGAATGCGGGCCCGCCCCATTGCCGGAGCGCATGGCGCGGGCAAGGACTGTCATGCGACATCCTCGCGTCCGGGTCACGGACCTGGAAGTGCGGCTTGCGACACAGTGCACATGCGACAGCCTCAGCCGAATGACAGAGCGGTTTCCCGGCGTTCGCTTTGTCTGGCTCATGGGCGCCGACAACCTGGCGGACCTGCATCGCTGGGAACGCTGGGAGGAGATCATGGCCCTGGTGCCGGTCGCCGTTCTTGCCAGACCCGGCCATCGGGCATCGCCGCTGTTTGCTCCGGCAGCGCGCCGGTTTCGGCACGGGCGGCTTCCGGAACGTGCGGCGCCGCAACTTGCTCTTGCCGACCCGCCGGCCTGGACATTCCTGCATGTGCCTATGAGCGATCTTTCCTCCACGCGCATCCGCGGAATCGGCGGTTGGCCGCACGGCTGAAGGATCCAGCGCGTCCCGGGAACAGGCTTCAGGACCCTGCCGTCATGAATCGCGGATCCGGTTGTTTCGGCCGGGCGCCGTCAGGGCCGTTTCCCGATTGCGCGTGCCTGCCTGAACCCGCCGCCACCGGACAGTCAGAGGATACGGTGTCTCGCCCTCGCGCCCGCCTCGATTGCGGCGGCCAGCAGCCGGTCGATGTTCAGCTCGTAGCGCATGTCGGCGAGGAGCCTGAGCTCGGACTCGCGTGCGGCGCCGTCCGCGGCGGCAACGTCGCAGGCTGCCGCGTAGGCCGTGTCGAAGAGCCGTTCCGGGAGGTTCCCGCGCACCGTGTCCCAGAGGATGTCCAGCCCGTCCTCTTCCTCGAGAATGTCGAAGGTTGCGGCAGAGACCAGCTTCAGGCGGTCCATGTCGTAGTTGCTGAAGACGGGCAGGTGGTTCACCATGCGTTCGATCGAGACGAGTTCGGACGTGCGAATCGTGTCATCCGTGGCGGAAACCGCGATCATGACGGCGAGCAACGTGTCCTCGGGGGTGAAATCGGCGGGTTTCAGGGCCAAGGCGGGCCTCCTCTCTCATGCTGCCCGGGAATTTATTGACGTGCCAGCGCCGCTGCAATAGGACACCGTTTCCGATTTTGGAGTTCGATCCGATGACCGCGATGCGAGATGCGGCCCTCGCCTCGAAGGCGTGGCCGTTCGAAGAGGCCCGGCGGCTGCTCCGGCGCTGCGACGCTGGCCCGCCAGAGAAAGGCCATGTCCTGTTCCAGACCGGCTACGGGCCAAGCGGGTTGCCGCATATCGGCACCTTCGGCGAGGTGGCGCGGACGACCATGGTGCGTCGCGCATTCGAGCAGATCAGCGACATTCCGACGAAGCTCGTCTGCTTTTCGGATGACATGGACGGGCTGAGGAAAGTCCCGGACAACGTGCCGAACAAGGAGCAGATGCAGGAGGACATGAACCTGCCGCTGACGCGGGTGCGTGATCCGTTCGGCACCCATGAGAGCTTCGGCGCGCACAACAACGCCCGGCTTCGCGCCTTTCTGGACGAGTTCGGCTTCGAGTACGAGTTCGTGTCCGCGACGGAAGCCTACAGGTCGGGCCGCTTCGACGATATCCTGCTGACCGCACTCGAACGTTTCGACAGGATCATGGAAATCATGCTGCCGACGCTTGGCGCCGACCGGCAGGCGACCTATTCGCCGTTGCTTCCGATCAGCCCGAAATCCGGACACGTGCTCCAGGTCCCGACGCTCGAGCGGAACGTCTCGACCGGCACGATCGTCTACGAGGAACCGGACGGCGAGCGGGTGGAGATCCCCGTGACCGGCGGCAACGTCAAGATGCAGTGGAAACCGGACTGGGGCATGCGCTGGGCTGCCCTTCAGGTCGATTACGAGATGTTCGGCAAGGACCTGATCCCGTCTGCGGAGCTTTCGTCCAGGATTTGCCGGACATTGGGCACGAGGCCGCCGGAGCTTCTGAACTACGAGCTGTTCAACGACGAGCACGGACAGAAGATCTCGAAGTCCAGGGGCAACGGCCTTTCTTTGGAGGACTGGCTGGCCTATGCCGCTCCGGAGAGCCTCGCATATTTCATGTACCTGAAGCCACGAACCGCAAAGCGCCTCTACTTCGACGTGATTCCGAAGGCGGTGGACGAATATCACCAGCAGCTTCGCGCCTACGTGGACCAGGACGATGCCGCAAGGCTCACGAACCCGGTCTATCACGTGCATTCGGGCAACGTGCCAAGCTCCAACCTTATCGTGCCGTACTCGATGCTCCTGAACCTTGCCAGCGTCTCGGGAGCCGAAGACAAGGGCCGGCTCTGGGGATTCATCAAGCGCTATGCACCCGATGCGGCACCGGACACGCACCCCGACCTGGATGCAGCGGCGGGGTTTGCCGTTGCGTATTTCAACGATCTTGTCCGGCCGCACAGGACCTGCCGCGCTCCCGAAGGCAAGGAACGGGCAGCGCTGGAGGACCTGAAGGCGCGACTGGAAACCTGGGACGGCGGCATGGACGCGGAAGAGATTCAGTCCATGGTCTATGCCGTCGGCCGCGAGCATGGGTTCGACCCTCTTCGCGACTGGTTCAAGGCGCTTTACGAAGTGCTCCTGGGCGCGAGCCAGGGGCCGCGCTTCGGCGTGTTCATCGCCTTGTACGGCATAGGCGAGACGATGGAGCTGATCGAGCAGGCGCTCGAGGGCAAGCTCTCCTGAGGCACTGTCGGTCCGGTGCCCTTCGCCATTTGGGCCGAGAGCACGGCAGTTTCCGACTTGGTGGGCTCGGACTGAACGCGGCGCACAGGCGCTTCCCGGAAATTGCCGTTCTGACCGATCGCAGACTGCCTTCGGCGGCGTGCCGGTCGAGCTCCTCGGCGAGTTGAAGGGACAGTCGCCAGAACCGCATGGCCAGGCATGGTCAGGCTGCAAGGGAGATGATCCCGGAAGCCAGGATCGCCCAAGGCATTGCCGCAAGAGCATCCAGTCTTGATCCAACGCTCGGGCGGGTCAGGCTCGATACGAGGGCAGCGGCGACCTGTCCTGGAGTTCGATGAGCCGTTTGAGCATGACCTCCGACAGGTCATGTCGCGTAGCTCTTGCTGAAGGGTCGTCGTAGAGATTGGTCGTTTCATGCGGGTCGGACGAAAGGTCATAGAGCTCGTTCCAGTCCTCGCCTTCCCGCAGCGACATCCGGTAGCGGTCCGTGACAACAGTTCGAACTCTTTGCAGACGGTCAAATCCGGTCATGGTCCGCTGGCTGTCCTCTTCGACAATGACTGCCTCAGGCGGTTCCGTGGTCAGCAGGTCGCGGCCTTGAATTCCGTTGAAGGGCTGGATTCCGGCGCGGCCCAGGATGGTTGAGGAAATGTCGATTGACGAAGCGAGACCCGGGTCGACCCCGCCCGACGCGGGAGTCGCCGGGTCGAGCCAGATGAAAGGCACACGGATGATGCCCTGGTAATGCAGCAGGAGCTTCAGCATCAAGCCATGGTCGCCCATGTAGTCGCCATGGTCCGAGGTGAAGATCACAACGGTGTCCTCGGCCAGCCCGAGATCATCCAGCCGTCTCAGCACGCGCCCAATGGCGTCGTCGATCATCGTGATCATGCCGTACGTCAGGGCGATGATGCAGCGAGCCTCGTCTTCAGTCACCGCGAACGGGTTTTGGGTGTCCCGTGGGTCCGTGCCGTCGCGAAGGGCTTCCCGCATGGCCTTGATCGGTGGCAGGTCGCCTTGTCCGAACGAGGCGGGCAGCTCGATGTCAGTCGGATCGTACATGCCCCAGTACCTGCCTGGAGGCGTGAACGGATGGTGCGGGTCCGGGAATGACATTTGCAGGAAGAACGGCTGGTCCGTGCCCGCTCGCTCGGCCAGCCAAGCCTGCGACCGCTCAGCAACCCAAGAGGTCGAGTAGAGGTCTTCAGGCACCGCGGTTCGCCACGCCTGCGGAGCGCTGACACGGTTGTCCGGCAGTGCATTCTCCGGGCCTGCAAGCCTGTCGAAATCCGGTTGCTGGTCGCGTGCCCACAAGAGGTAGTCCCCGCAGGCGCGGTCCGCATGATCAGCCGCGATCTCAAAGTGTTCGAACCCGTAGTAGTGCCCGTCGATGCGGCTTGACAGCGGGGACGTCCATCTTGGGGCAAGCTCCTGGTCGTACTCAGGCCCATGCCGGTTGTTCTTGAGTGCATCTCGCAGCATGGGACCCGGCGCCTGGAGGCCGTCCTTCGGCCTGAACTTGTTGGTCGCGGGAAGGCCGGTGAAACATTGCAGGTGGGACTTGCCGATAAGCCCGGTGCTGTAGCCTGCGTCCCGAAGCAGCTCGACGAATGTCGTGTGGTCCTGCGACAACGGAATGCCGTTGTGCCGGGCGCCATGAACGGAGCACATTCGGCCGGTCATGATCGAAGCCCTGTTCGGCATGCAGATCGGGTTGGCCACGTAGAATCTTTCCCATCGCCTTCCCTTGGCCGCGATCCGATCGATGTTGGGTGTCTGGACGACGTCGTTGCCGTAACACCCCAGGTGGTCCGCCCGATGCTGGTCGGTGATGATGAACAGGAAGTTCGGACGCCTGCTCATAAGCTTGCCGCCGTCTTGGCCGGCGCCGTCCTTCCGGCGCGGATGTCGTAGGCGATGAGTGCCAGACCAACGAGAATCGCCGGCACGTGGATCGCCGGGTTGATCGCCAGCGTGGCGAAGGCGGCGGCAAACCTGACGATGATTTCCGCCACCGTAAGCCTGCGGCGGTCGAAACCGGAAAGAGCAGAGGAGAAGAGCCAGATGAAGAAGCAGGTCCTTGCGACGATCCAGAGGAAAGGAAGCAGGCTGAATTCCTCGATGATCAGGATGGTCGGGTAAAATGCGAAGATGAACGGGATGATGAATTTCGCCATGCCAAGGCGGAAGGACATGAGAGCGGTCATCAGGGGATTTGCCCCCGCAATCGGCGCCGCCGCATAAGCGGCGATGGCCACCGGCGGAGTCAGCGACGAGGCGACGCCGTAGTAGAACACGAACATGTGCGCGGTCAGCATCGACACGCCCAGCGCCTGGATCGCCGGACCCATCACCAGGATGATGATCAGGTAGGCGGGAAGAGTCGGCATGCCCATTCCAAGAACCAGGGCGCCGACCATGGCGACAAAGAGCGCGGACATGAGGCTTTCGCCCCGAACCGTGGAAATGACGTCCGCGAGCTTCAGGCCAAGGCCCGTCGAGTCCAGCGATCCAACAAGGATGCCGATCGCGGCAATGGCGATCAGCAGCGTGGCGCCGGACTGGGCTCCTTTCCTGAACGACCGCCAGATCCTCATCGGGTCGCTGCGGACCTGGGGGTTGATCACGGAGAGGACCAGCAGAACGACGACGGCATTGAAGCCTGCGGCGGACGTGCTGGTTCCGGCAACAAGCGATCCGATTACGGTAAGGATGGGGCCGATGAACAGCGCCGAGTTGATCAGATCGACGTTGGTGATCCTGTCGTCGATGGCAAGTGGCCTGACCTCTATCCCTTGTCGCCGTGCTTCGACTGCAACTGAGCAGAAGAGGCTGAAATAGTAGAACAGCGCCGGAAGCAGGGCTGCAACGATGATGTTCAAGTACCCCACGCCGGTCAGGTCGGCCATGACAAGGGCGGCCGCCCCCATGATCGGTGGCATGATCTGGCCGCCAGACGATGCCGTTGCCTCGATCCCGGCAGAAAAGGAAGGCGAGAACCCGCGCCTCTTGATCATCGGGATCGTGAACGTGCCCGTGCCGACGATGTTGGCAACGGTTGAGCCGGACATCGTGCCGAACATAGACGACGCAAGGATCGCCGCATGCGCAGGTCCGCCCCTTGTCCTTCTCGTCACAAGAAACGCGAACCTGAGCAACGTGTCGCCCGCCCCCGTACCTTCAAGCAGGACGCCGAAGATGATGAAGATGAACACCGTGCTGAGGACAATGTTGGTAATCGAGCCGAAGACGCCCTTGTTCGTGTTGTACCACAGCGCCTCGGCGACTTCCTTCAGGGAGAATCCTGTATGGGCCATGATGCCGGGCAGATCCTGGCCCCAAAGCAGGTATGCGACGCCAAAGGCGCCCACGCCGAAGAGCCCCCAGCCCCAGAGCCTTCGGCAAAGTTCCAGAAACACGACAAGACCTGCAATCGCGGGCCACGCATCCGCCCGGGTCACGTCGTAGAGCGCCACTTCCATTTGTGCCTGAACCGAAAGGAACGACCAGATCGCCCAAAGGCCAAAGCCAAGCAACGCAACGTCAAGCACGAGATGAAGCATGGCCGGGCGGCCCGAGATCGGCCCCGTCTCCTCTCGGCGGGTTCGCGCGACGGCGATCGCCGCAATGAGCGCAAGAGCAAATCCGCCCGCCCTATGCAGCTTCGGGTCAATGAGCCCGACGCCAGAACTGTAGAGGGCGATGGCTCCGAGCAGGAAGCATGCCAGCGTGCCCGCAAGCACGAACAGTCGGGAGGGCCCGCTGGGCATCCTGGTCTCGTCGGCCATCGGAGGTCTGGATCAGCGTTCGCCACAGGCCGGGCAGGCGGCCCGGCCCGTGGAGGGCTGGCTACGGGCGCAGCTCTTCCGGAATGCTGACGCCAGCTTCTTCGTAGTGCCTCGCGGCCCCGGGATGAATCGGGACGTTGACGGACGTGAACGCGGTATCCGGCGTGACTTCCCTGAGGAAGAATGCCGTTGCATGGACCTCGTCCAGGTTCTTCCAGAACGCCCTGGTGGCGTTGTAGACGACCTCTTCCGAGACGCCCGCATGAGTCCCTATGAACTGGAAGAACCCGAGCGCCGTGATGGTGCCTTCCGTAAGCTGTCCCTTGTACACGTCGCCGCCGAATTGCATCATGCCACGTCCCGGACGCCCGAACAGTGCCTGCATTGCGTCCGAACCGACGACGTCTTCCGGAATCGAAAGAACGCGAAACTCTCCTGAGAGGCCAAATTGCTCGATCTTGGCCGAACCGATCTCTGCGGGCCGCACCATCATGTCAATCTTGCCATCTGCAAGTGCCGCATATCCCTCGCCCCAGGCCAGACGCACTGCGGTGTAGTCCGTGCCAGCCTCGTATCCCGTGATGATCTTGATCAGCGCCTCTGACGTCGCTGACGCGGATCCGGCAGGGGGACCCGTGAAGACGGTCTTGCCCTTGAGGTCTTCCCACGTCTCGATTCCCGATCCTGCCAAGGTCACGGGGTGGTAGGCTCCCGCCTTGAAGCCAAGGATTGCCCGCAGTTGCGCCGCCGCCGCAGCGGCGTCATCGACGTTTTCGTACATGCGTGCCTGGTTCTTCATCAAGTTCACGAGCGATGGAACCGACGAGAAGAAGTCGATCTCGCCACGTCCGCCCCTGAGCATGGACTTGGTCAGCGTCTGGCCGGCATTGACCTGGATTTCCACGCCGGCCTTTCCGGCCTGGTTGGCGAACGCCACGAACATCGCATGAACCGGGTCACCCGCGCCCGCGATTTCCCCCTTGAAGATTTCGGCCACGGAGGCCGACGGCATGGTGGACGCGGCCGCAACCATGCCGACCGAAATGAAGAGTGATTTGCAGCCCGGGTTCCACTCTGAGGTGCAACAGCAGCGAGCGAGGGCGAAGCCCGAGC
>VXPN01000039.1 GCA_009839535.1 Boseongicola sp. SB0662_bin_57
CTTTGAAGCCGCCAACCACGCGATGACCACCATCGCGACCGGCGGGTTTTCGACCGGTGACCGGTCATTCGGCAGCTTTCGAGGGGCGCCGGAATATGTCGCCGTGGTCTTCATGATATTGGCCAGCCTGCCATTCGTGCGCTACGTGCAGATTCTGGCGGGTTCGCCGAAGCCGCTGCTGCGCGACAGCCAGGTGCGGGCGTTTCTTGCGGCGCTGCTCACGATTGTCGCCCTGGTCGTGATTCACCGGCTGCTGGCGCAAGGCACGGCGGCGCATTCCGCCTTGCGCGAGTCCCTGTTCAACATCACGTCGATCATGACCGGCACGGGCTATGCGAGCACTAACTACCAGCTTTGGGGAGCGTTCCCGGTTACGGTCTTCTTCCTTGTCGGCCTGATTGGCGGCTGCGCGGGATCGACCAGTTGTTCGGTCAAGGTGTTCAGGTACCAGATTCTGCTGAAGGCCGTTGCAAACCAGATTCGGCGCATCCAGAGTCCGCACGGAGTCTACCAGCTCAAGTATGCCGGGCGGCGGCTGAGCGAAGACGTGCTTTCGTCGGTCATGGTCTTCCTGACGATGTTCCTTCTCACGCTCGGCATCGTGTCCGTGCTTCTTTCGGTGACGGGGCTTGATCTCGTCACGTCCGTCAGCGGCGCGGCCACGGCAATTGCCAATGTGGGTCCGGGCCTCGGTGCCATGATTGGGCCGGAAGGGAACTTTGGCGGGCTGAGCGATGCCGCGAAGTGGATCCTGTTGTCGGCGATGCTTGTGGGGCGGCTCGAACTTCTGGTGGTGTTCGTGCTGTTCACGTCACGGTTCTGGCGCGCCTGAGATTGCGGGGCCCGTGTTCTCGCGGCGCCGTCCGGCCCGCGATGGACCGCACACGGCCTTGCGGTGCTTCCCGGCCAGGGAGGGTCACGCTGGCACTGAACAGGTGACATGGTGACGCCATTGGGCAGTTCGGACCATGTCTCCTCGATGCCGGCAAAGCCGGGCCGTCGACCCGACGAGCAACGAAGTGGGCCCGACTGTCTTCTTCATGCAGGTGGCAGTCTTCCGTCTTTGTGCCCGTGATGTGAGTCGTCAGATGATGGGCGTGTTCGATGTGGCCGAAGTCCTGAGGACCGGCAAGCTCGCGATTGGTGTCGCCGAACACGCAGTCTAACTTCATCAGCCAACGGGAGGAGCCTTGACCGGCGGAGGTCGGGCCCGACCGGAACTCCCCAGCATCCGGAGTCCCGATGCGAGTCCGGCCTTTGCCCGAGCGCCTTGGATTCGTCAGCGGTAAGGTCTCGAAAGTCGTGGCAGATTCAACCGAAGTCGCGGAAGGCAACTGGGCTCTTGCCGTGCGGATCAAGCCGGATCAAAGCGCCGTCAATTGCGGTGCTGATACTTTCTTTCTCCGGCCCAGCATGACCGCAATTTTGAGATTTGCCACAGACAAGCGAATGTTGATCAGCCATATCCTTGCCCCTATCGTGGACATCGTACAGTTTGCACTGGTCGAAGAGGCGGGAAGGTCATCCAAATGCTGGAGTTGGTGCTGGAGTTTTTTCGGTCCTTGGGCGTCATCGGCTATGTTGTCTTGACAGTGTTGGTTTTGGCCCTGTTGAACATCAAGAAACTGATTTTGCTTCGCTCTCCCCTCGACTCTCAGCAACACAGGAATTGGCGTGCTACGGGTGGCACAACGAATCCGGACCATCTGGAAAACACCGTGGCCCCACCGTGGCCGATGCACTTGACCAGCCCAGAGAAGACGTCGGTGCGAAGGACGATGGCAGAGCTTAAGGCAAGAACCGGCTGAAACGTTTCATGCAGCGAAGCGAGATATTCGAATGAGCCCAACCAGGACATTCGTTCTCGCGGCCTCTCTCTTGCTGGCTGCGCTCTTTGCCGGTTCTGCGACGTCGAGTGAAGAAACGGACTATCGGGAAAGAGAAATTCTTGGCTGGAAGATTGTCATCGAGGCCAGGCTTGCGGAGAACCCGTCGCTTGTCGCCCCGATGATCGAGAAACTGGAGGCGCAACTGTCCAGGATCGCAGAGAATGTCCCGTCCCCGCAAATCGACAGGTTAAGGGAAACGCCGATCTGGCTGGTCCACACCGATCCTTACATGGAAGCGCACCGTATCCTGGGTCTGTACCACTTCTCTGCTGGCTGGCTGGTGAAGAACGGATATCCGCCAGAGCTGCATCAAGCCATTCAGTTTGACAGCAATTTTGGCAGAAAGGACGGTCCCGGCGTTGTGTTCCACGAATTGGCGCATGCGTATCATGACCGCGAACTGGGACTGGAGAATCCCAGGATCATTGAACTCCATGAACAGGCCAAAGCGAAGGCCGTCGGTGCGCTAGATGGATGTCCGCGTCACGATATCCCTTTCGCATTCACCTATGTGGAAGAGTTCTTTGCCACCTTCAGCCAGGCTTGGCTTGGCGGAACCTGCTTCTACCCGCACAACCGAAACGTCATTCGCCTGATGCATCCGGAGATGTCGGATTATCTGAGTGAAGTTTGGGGCTTTTAGGAGATGCCGTGCTGCCGCTTGATGACGGCACGACGCAGAGCGTGTCCGACCCGCTTGTCAATTCCGACCGAACGTTCGGGAACGCCTGGGTCTCGGTGAGCCACCCGGAGCGGACCGTCACGGGGTCAGAGGGCGTGTGAGGAGGGCAGTTCCCCAACGTCGGACGGGACGGCAATCCCCGCCGTGTGGTCGGATACGGTGGCGTCGGGTTCGACGAAGCCGACGGCAGCTTCGAGACCATCTTCTCCGCGCTGACTCCGGCGACAGTGCAGTCGCAGGAGGGTGGCCAGCCGTGACGTCCCGTCACGGCGTTCGCGATGCGGTCGACGGCCTGTTCCGGCCCTCCCTCGATGCGAGCCGGTGCGAGGCTGGCATCGGCGGGTCCGGGCACGGCGTCGGGGTTCCCGGCTCGATGCGCGCTGACGGGCCGTGGCGGCGAATCACGACGGCAGGCCGGGCATGGGCACATGAACGGACAGGGAGCCACCATGCGCGTTCTTGGCAGCGAGCGGAACGGAAGGCGGGCAGCGTTCGGCGCGCCTCCCGTTGCCGGCGGTGCCCATGCCGACGGTGCCTCAGCTTCCATGCTTTGGTCATTTCGGCAGATGGGCGATGAGTTCGTCCATGACCCTTTGGGCCATTGCTGTCATGTCCCACTCGTAGCCGTCGCTGAGCAGCGGCCCGATATCGGCAGTAAATTGCGGGGCTTTCATTTTGGCGGCGAGGTTCTCTTCGAACTGAGTCTTGGTGACTCTGTTGCCGCCGAGATCCATGTAGGCCGAGAAAGTCTCGATGACCTTGATTGGATCGGCTTCGGGGTGATCGAGGGCGACGGACAGATCGAACAGGTCGCGTCCTTTGCGGCGCTGATTGGGTGTGCGCAGCTTGGTGCCGAGCAATTCGTTGAGACCGCAGTTCGGGATGTCCGCATTGCCTGCGTACCAACTTGAGTCGACTTCGAACGGGATGTGCATCAGGCCGTGCATGGCGAATTGCTCTCTGGTGTTGATCTCGACCTTGAGCGTTAGTGGCAACGGCGGTGCGTCTTCGCTCGTGAAGCGGAACCTGAAGGTCACGCGACCTTCGCCTTGCTTTTAGCACGGATTGCCATCGGCCCAGTGACCAAGTGCCTTGCACAAGATCGATGTCCTCGGAATAGCGGGCAGGCGGTCTGAGGAAGAGCTTGTAAAGCGCCGTGCCGCCCCGGAAGGCGAGCGCGTTTTTCAGGATGTCATTGGAGAACATCTCGATGAGCGCGCGGCTGATCACAAGGTCTTGCTCGACCTGTGCGTCATCGGTCCATGGGGCTTCACGCCGCCATTCCGTGATGAAATCCTTCGGGATCAAATCTCTGGTTCCACCACTTCATTGACAATGATCTTCCAGTTCTTGTTGTGCGGCCCGTCCTTTGGGCCGCGCAGGGAGAGCGGCGTATAGTCTTTGGCAATTGAGCGGACATAGTCTTGCAGGGCGTGAGCGGTCTGCCGGGCGTCTGCGCGCTCAAGCAGGTATCCGAGCCGCTGCGCCCATGAAAGCGGGGCGGCCTGCGCGGCCGCGACCAGCTTGTTCGGGTCGATCTGTTCCACCAGTTCGGAGAGCACCGTTATGCTCTGTCCCAACCCGCCTGCATGATCCGGATAGCCCGTGAGATCAATGGCCGTGACCTCCGGTGTTGAAACCGTGAGAGTGCCGCGCGGCGTGTTGAATGGGCGTGTGGCGGCAAGTCTGGCTTGCTTGCGGGCGATGAATCTGACGCGAACTCTGCCGCATTTTGCCGGGCGGCGCGACTTTTCAGTGAAGACTTGAAACTCTTGCGGCCGGTGGTGGGCCGCCCCGTAGTATTGGGCGGCGGTCAGCAAGCCCGCATAGTAGGGCAGATCCAGGTTGGCCATGAGTTGCGGGACAAACTGGTCGGCGGGCAGGCAGCCGATTGCGCTATACTCGGGCGGCACGATGACGCTGAAGCCGTGGGCCGGGCTTGCGATCTTGCCTCGCTTGCGGAGGCGATTCAGGGCCAGTTTGACTGCATCCGCTGATGGTCCCGGAGCCTCTTGGGGCCTGTGCCGTCGTGAAGTGATGGCGCCCGCCTTGCAAGAGGCCGTCGATATAGTCCCGCGCATGGCTGAATTCCTGTTTCACCTGCGCAAAGCATCAAATTTAGATACTTTGCGCAGTCATATTCGGACTCTTTCGGCAGCACGAAAGGAATTGGCTGGCAGGCAGGCGTTTCCTGGCCATTGATTGACCGTTCTTGCGACCTTGCCTATTGAGTGCGCAGACGTTTCCCGTCAGGAGCGACCCATGAGCGCAGACACGCGCCCGAAGAGTTTCCAGGAGATCATCCTCCGGCTTCAGGGCTATTGGGCCGGGAAGGGCTGCGCATTGCTTCAGCCTTACGATCTGGAAGTGGGGGCAGGCACCTTCCATCCGGCGACAATGCTGCGCGCGTTGGGTCGGCGGGAGTGGTCGGCGGCCTATGTGCAGGCCTCGCGGCGCCCGACGGACGGCCGCTACGGGGAGAATCCGCATCGCCTTCAGCATTACTACCAGTTCCAGGTGATCATGAAACCCTCGCCTCCCGATCTGCAGGAGCTCTACATCGGGTCGCTGGAAGCGATCGGAATCGACATGGACCTGCACGACATCCGGTTTGTCGAGGATGACTGGGAGAGCCCGACCCTTGGAGCTTGGGGACTTGGCTGGGAGGTCTGGTGCGACGGCATGGAGGTAAGCCAGTTCACGTATTTCCAGCAGGTCGGCGGGCATGACTGCCATCCGGTTTCGGGCGAGCTGACCTACGGTCTCGAGCGCCTGGCCATGCACGTGCTTGGCATCGACCACGTGATGGAGATGCCGTTCAACGATCCGCAGTCCAGGATTGCACTGTCCTACGGGGACGTCTTCCGGCAGACGGAAGAGGAATATGCCCGCTGGAATTTCGACGTTGCGGACACCGACATGCTGTTCAGGCACTTCGAGGATGCAGAGGCTGAGTGTCGCCGAATCCTCAAGGTTGAAGAGCTGGATCCAAAGACGGGAAAGCGGATCGTGATGGTGCATCCCGCCTATGACCAGTGCATCAAGGCTTCGCACCTGTTCAACCTTCTCGATGCCCGGGGCGTGATCTCGGTCACCGAGCGCCAGGCCTATATCGGGCGGGTGCGGTCGCTGGCGAAGGCCTGCGCCGACGCGTTCGTGACGACCGAGGCGGCGACAGGCGCGTGATCGTGATGACGCCCTGCGAAGAAAGGCCCCGTCGGGAATTCCGGCGGGACGCCTGGGGGGAGAACCCGCCCCCGGAGACATCCATGCCGTGCAGAGACAGGCATTGCCCGGGACAGGACATGGCATGAGCGGGAAGGTGATTGCCCTTGTTCTCGTGATTTGCTGCGCGCTTGCCGGCGGCGGCTTGTACTACCTGCAGGTGTACGGGTTCTACGATGAGATTCCGCCAAGCGGCGTGTCCGACGTGATGTTGACCGCGCTTCGCTCCGGAACGCCAGAGCCATTGATCCATGAAGAATTTCAAGCAATTGACGCGGAAAGTTCACCCTTGCGCTACCGCGCCTGCTTCACGACGCACCTGAGCCTTGCAGCACTCGCCGAAACCTATGTCGTCCATGACGACCCGGTGCCCAACGTGGCGCCCGGATGGTTCGGATGCTTTGACGCGTCGAAGATTGGCGCGGCGCTGGAAAGCGGGTCCGCGATCGCGTTTCTCGGGACCGGAAACATCGCTTACGGATTTGACCGGATTGTGGCCGTCTCCGGAGACGGGCATGGCTACGTATGGCACCAGTTGAACCGCTGCGGAGAAAGACATTTCAACGGGGAATCCTTGCCGGAAGATTGCCCGCCCCCACCGCCGAGCGAAAGCCGATGACCCGGAAAGCGCTGATCCGCTTGCAGTCCTCCCACCCTGTGCACGGCCGATGCAAGGAACTGATCCATGCCTGATCTGCTGATCGAACTCCTGTCCGAGGAAATTCCTGCGCGCATGCAGGCGGCTGCGGCCGAGGACTTGAAGCGTCTCGTGACGGACGGCCTTGCCGAGGCCGGACTGTCTCATGACGACGCTGCCTCCTTCGTCACGCCGCGACGGTTGATCTTGACGGTGTCGGGCTTGCCGAAGGTGAGCCCGGCAACGCGAGAGGAGCGAAAGGGTCCGAGCGTCAACGCTCCGGAGAAGGCGCTGGATGGATTCCTGCGCTCGACCGGGCTCTCGAAGGATGCGCTCGAAGCGCGGGATGGCAGGAAAGGAAAGGTGTGGTTTGCGGTCATCGAGCGTGAAGGACGCCCGGCTGGCGAGATCGTGGCCGAGGTTCTGGACGTGGTCATCCGCAGTTTCCCATGGCCCAAGTCCATGCGCTGGGGTTCCGGAAGCCTCAGATGGGTGCGGCCGCTGCACTCGATCATCTGCCAGATGAGCGATGCTGACAGGATCCAGGTCGTTGACCTTGAAGTCGATTGCATGCGTGCCGGCAACCAGACGGTGGGCCATCGTTTCATGGCGCCCGAGCCGATCAGCGTCATGTCCCCTGCCGACTACCTGGCGAAGATGAACGGGGCCAAGGTCGTTGTCTCCGCCAAGGAGCGCAAGGACATCATCATGCGCGAAGCAGCCCGGCAGGCGACGGAACGGGGCCTTGAAGTGGTGGAGGACAGAGGCCTTCTGGCAGAGGTTGCGGGTCTCGTCGAATGGCCGGTGGTTCTGCTGGGCGAGATCGGGGAGGAGTTCCTGGATCTGCCGCACGAAGTGCTTCAGACCTCGATGAGGGTGCATCAGAAGTTCTTCAGCGCAAGGGACGGCTCAGGCCGGATCAGTCATTTCATTGCGGTGGCGGACCGGGAGACGGCGGACGAGGGTGCGACGATCATGGCCGGGAATCAAAAGGTTCTTCGGGCTCGTCTTTCGGATGCCAAGTTCTTCTGGAAAAACGACCTTCGCGTGGCCAGGGACGGCATGAAGGCGTGGACCGACATGCTGGGCAAGGTCACGTTCCATAACAGGCTTGGAAGCCAGGCGGAGCGAATCGACCGGGTTTCGGCCCTGGCGGGCGAGATCGCGTCGGCATTGGGAACCGATCCGGATGGGGCGATCTCGGCGGCTCGGATCGCGAAGGCCGACCTGTCGTCCGAGATGGTCCACGAGTTCGCCGAACTCCAGGGGGTCATGGGCGAACACTACGCTCGTGCCGCGGGCCATTCCGACGAAGTTGCACGCGTTGCGCGCGAGCACTACCAGCCTTTGGGCCCGTCCGACGACGTGCCCAAAGGGGCACTGTCGATCACGGTCGCGCTTGCGGACAAGATCGACACGCTGGCCGGGTTCTGGGCGATAGACGAAAAACCGACCGGCTCGAAGGATCCGTTTGCCCTGCGGCGCGCGGCGCTCGGGGTCATAAGGCTGATTCTTGAGAACGACCTCCGGCTTTCCTTCCTCGATATTGCAAGGATGCCAAGCCTTCGGGCTGCCTTGGCCGCTGAGGGGCATGGCTCCGAAGCGGAAGGGCGGAGCAAGGAGGCAAGGATCTTGCACGACAAGACTGGAGGTCACTTGGGCATCGGTGACGAGGAGCTCACCTTGCCGCGCGGGATCCTTGAGTTCCTTCATGATCGCATGAAGGTCTTTCTGCGTGGCAAGGGCATTCGGCACGATGTCATTGACGCCTGTCTTGCAATGCCGGGCGCGGATGACCTGACACTGCTGGTGAAGCGTTCCGCTGCCCTCTCCGCGTTTCTGGACACCGAAGATGGCGAAAATCTCACGCAGGGATTCAAGCGTGCGCACAACATCCTGAAGCAGGCCGAGGAGAGGGATGGTGTCGAGCACAAGCTGGATCCGGACCCGAAGCTGGCGGAGACGGACGAGGAGCGTTCGCTGTTTGATGCGCTGGAAAGGGCGGAGGCCGCAATTCGTCCCGCCATGAAATCCGAGGACTTCGAGTCGGCCATGTCGGCCATGGCCGATCTCAGAGGGCCGATCGACGGTTTCTTCGACACGGTGCAGGTGAACGCTGCGGACGAAGGCCTGAGACGAAACCGTCTCAGCCTGCTGCATTGCATCAGCGAAACATGCCTTGTCGTGGCGGACCTGAACAGGATCGAGGGATAGGATTCCGGCATGTCTCGTGCGTAGAGGGCTGGCGCCGTCATGACGCTGCCGGAGGGTTCCGCCCCTTCGTTCTCGCGCAGGCAGCGGAGCCGTGTTTCGCTGGTTTGCGGCGCTGCCGTCTTTCGCGCCGCGGATCCCGGGAGGAATGTCGTATCGGGACGTGCGGTGCCCCACGCGAATGCCATCCAACCTTTGGTCGCATCGATTCTTGAACGTTGAGGTTTACTGCGTATGCTGCGGAGCAAAGGAATCGCCGCAGTGCAGAAACGCGTTGAAATAGAAGATTTTGTTGCTGTGGACGCGACGGCCCCGGTCGCGACAGAGACGCATGGAGAGCGGGCGAAATGCCTGCAACGGCTCATTCGGCTGGACTTGCCGGTTCCCGCATCGATTGCGCTGTGCTTTGCAACAGTGCGGTCTTTGGCGTCCGGCGGCACCGTGGACGCGGCAAAGGTGCTGGCGCATTTCGGCGAAGCCCCGCTCGTTTCGGTGCGCCCGTCTTCCGGCAATCCGGAGTGGGGCGGTCCCGAGGCAATCCTGAACATCGGCATGAATGATGCCCGACATGCGGAGTATGCCAGCCTCCTGGGACCGGAGGCGGCCGACCGCCTCTACAGCCGCTTCGTGCAGACCTACTCGGTGCAGGTCGCGCATCTCGATCCAGATGCCTTCGAGGCTGCCCGGGAAGCGGATGCCGAGGCCCTGAGATCGATGCTCGATGCCTATGAAGCCGAGATGGACGAGCCCTTTCCGCAGGATCCGGAGCGCCAGCTCACGGATGTTCTCAAGTCCATGGCCCGGGCATGGGAAGGCACTTCGGCCCGGCTTCTGCGCCAGGCACGTGGCGCGCCACCCGATGCGGGGCTCGGACTTGTCGTGCAGGCCATGGCAGCGGGTCTTGGGCCGCCGGAATCGGGTTCCGGCGCAATTCAGTTTGTTTCCGGTGATACCGGCGAAGCGCAGATCATCGGACGATACCTGAGCCAGAGCCAGGGCCGCGACGCGCTGCGGAGCAAGGACGCGATCTGTCTTGCGCGCAATTCCCGGGGAGCGTCGCTGGAAGATCTCTGTCCGGAGGCGTTCGCTGAACTGGTCGGTTTCGGGGCTGCCTGTCGCAAGGGGCTGCATGAGGAAATGCAGATCGAATTCGCCTTGGTTGGAGGAGAACTGAGCGTTCTTGATGCAATCCGCGTCCAGCGCCAGCCGCAGGCGGAGGTACGCATTGCCGTGACGCTCGCGAACGACGGGGTGATTTCCAAGGACGAGGCCGTGTCGAGGATTGATCCCGGACTTCTCACGCAACTGATGCATCGCCAGGTTGACCCTTCCGCGCAAAGGGACGTGCTGGCTACGGGCGTTGCTGCAAGCCCGGGCGCGGCAACGGGCAAGCTCGTATTCACGTCGGCGGCGGCGCAGGCGGCCCATGCCCGGGGCGAGCCCGCGATTCTCGTGCGGCGAGAAACCTCGCCTGAAGACATTCGCGGAATGCACGCGGCAGTCGGCGTTCTGACCGAAAGGGGCGGAATGACAAGTCACGCCGCGATGGTTGCGAGAGGACTTGGCCTTCCCGGGGTCGTCGGGGCCTCGGGAATCGTGCTCAACCGTCGAGACAGGACTCTGACGGCCGAGGACGGGCGTGTCTTCAAGGCGGGAGATTGCGTGACCATTGACGGAACCTCGGGAACTGCCCTGGCCGGCGAGGTGCCGTTGCTTGAACCTTCGCAGGGCGATGCGTTCCGGACATTGCTGGACTGGGCGGACGAGGCGCGGGACATCCGTGTCAGGGCCAATGCAGACACCTATTCCGAGGCCAAGGTCGCCCTTGCGTTCCAGGCCGAGGGTATCGGGCTTTGTCGAACCGAGCACATGTTCTTTGAAGAGGATCGCCTTACGCTGATGCGCGAGATGATCTTTGCGGAGAACGCGGAGGGGAGGGCCGCCTCGCTCGAGCGTCTCGTGTCATTGCAGGTCGAGGATTTCACCCATCTCTTCGACCTGATGGAATGCAAGCCTGTCTGCATACGGCTGTTCGACCCTCCGCTTCATGAATTCCTGCCGAAGAGCCGCGACGGGCTGCGCGACCTGGCGGGCGCGATGAACCTTCCTCTGTCCGAGGTGACGCGCCATGTCGAGGCACTTGAGGAGTTCAATCCGATGCTCGGCTTGAGGGGCGTGCGTCTCGGCGTCACGATTCCCGAGATCTACGAGGCGCAGGCCGAAGCCATCTTCCTTGCGACGATCCACGCGAGCAGGCCCGAGCGTCCTGTGGTGCCCGAGATCATGATCCCGCTGGTCTCGGCCAGCCGCGAGGTTGAACTGGTCCGCAGCCGGATCGAGGCGGTGGCGGCCGCAGTGCGGACACGAATGGGCGTTCAGTTCGACTACAAGCTGGGCGTCATGGTCGAAACGCCGCGAGCCGCGCTCAGAGCCGATGAAATCGCGCCGCAGGTCGCGTTCCTGAGCTTCGGCACCAATGACCTGACGCAGATGACCTATGGCCTTTCCCGGGACGACGCGGGCCGGTTCATGGCGGACTACGTGCGCCTTGGGGTGTTTCCGGAGGATCCGTTCCATCAGCTGGACATGGACGGCGTTGGGGAGCTCCTGTCATTGGGGGCGGATCGTGCAAGGGGCTCCAATCCCGACCTGATCCTTTCGATCTGTGGCGAGCATGGCGGAGATCAGGATTCGATCGCATTTTGCCGCTCGGCGGGATTCGACTACGTGAGCTGCTCGCCCTTCCGCGTTCCCGTGGCACGGCTTGCAGCCGCGCAGATCGCGATTTCCGAGCGGAGTTCGAGGAAATAGTCTCAGGATTCAGATCCGGAGACCGCGCGTGTCCAGCGATTGACAGACGGCCTGCATCTCGGACGTGTGTGGCATTGCATGGGGCAAGCGCCTGGATGCAGGCTGTTGTTGCAGGATCCGCCACCCTGTGGCGACATGCCACCTGTGCCGCATTGCGCCATGTCGCTTGACATGACGCCAGTTGCAGAAAGGGATTCGCATGATCGGACAGCTCAACCATGTTGCAATCGCGGTACCCGATCTCGACGCCGCAGTGCGGCAGTACAGGGATGTGCTTGGCGCGGATGTCGGCGCGCCGCAGGACGAGCCGGAACACGGCGTCACGGTCGTGTTCATCACGTTGCCAAACACCAAGATAGAACTGCTCCACCCGTTGGGGGATCACTCGCCCATCGCGAGCTTTCTCGAAAGGAATCCATCCGGCGGGATTCATCACTTGTGCTACGAGGTCGAAGACATCCGGGTCGCGGCTGATGCAATGAGGTCTGCGGGCGCGCGCGTTCTGGGCGACGGGGAGCCGAAGATCGGGGCTCACGGCAATCCCGTGCTGTTTCTCCATCCAAAGGATTTCAATGGCACCTTGATAGAGCTGGAAGAAGCTTGATGAGCATCCTCTCGGCCATCGTCCTGCTTGCAGTTGTCTGGTTCATGGTCCTGTTTGTCGTGCTGCCAATTCGTCTCAAGACGCAGGGCGACGTAGGCGAAAGCGTAAAGGGCACGCATGCTGGCTCTCCGGCATCGTCATTCTCCATGCTTCGCAAGCTGAAGATCACCACGCTATGGGCGTTGCTGGTCTGGGCGCTGATTGCCTCCGTCTTGCTATGGGGAGGCATTACGGTCAGGGACATCGATTTCTTTGACCGGATGGGACCTGCCGAGAGTTCCGGGTAGCTTCGGCGCCGCTCCCATTCCAGACCTGACTTTCGACCCCATGGTCCGCGTCGGCTTCGTCTGCGAACGGGTGCGGAAAGCGCATGGCTTCCCGCGCTCAGAAGGCGAGCTCGTGGTAGATGTGCGTGAAGGTCGCGGCGCCCAGAACCGGAATCAGGAGATTGAACAGCGGTACAGTCAGCAGCATGGCCATCAGCGCTCCCGCGATCCAGATCGCCGGGAGATGCTGGCGGAACAGGCGCCCGGCCGCCCTCCGTCCCATGCGTCGTACGGCAATCACCCGGAAGTACTCACGCCCGAGCAGGAAGCCGTTCAATCCGAAAAAGACAAACGGCGAAAGTGGCGTGAAGTACAGCGCGAGGGCCGCGAGATTGGCGACGAGGACGATGCCCAGAAAGCTGATCGACTCCCGCAGGCCATCCATCGATCCGATGCGAGGTGCAGGGGACAGCATGGGGTAGTGCCTGGCCTCGACCGCGTCGGCCACATCGTCAAGGAAAATGCCGGTGAACGTGGCGGCGACGGGTACCATCAGGAATGTCGAGAGCACCGCCATGACAAGGAACGACCCCAAGGAAACGAAATGCCGGGGAACGGAAATCTCGCCCGTCCAAGGCAACGCGATCACGTCCGGAAGAATCCAGAGCAGGAAATGCAGGACTGCGACATGGAGCACGGACAGAAACAGGACCGTCAGCAGCAGACCCTTGGCAAGCACGGCGCGAAACCGGGGATCCCGGATCTGGCAAAGGGCAGCCCAAAATGCCCTCGGGATCAGGATGCCACCCATTCGATGATCGCGTCGAGATCCGGCCGCGGGCGGTCCGGCGGAGCGCTTGTCTCGCTGCCGACGTGAATGATGCCGGCAATCCATTCGCTGGGTCCGAGTCCAAGATGCCGTTCCCGCCAGTCGCGATCATGGCAGGCCCAGCCAGTCAGCCAGTTCGCTCCCCATCCGGCAGCGAGACAGGCGTTCAGGAGCTGCATGCAGACGGCTCCGGTTGACAGGGTCTGCTCGATTTCAGGAATCTTGTCGGAAGGCCTTGGGCATGCCACCACGGCTACGGCAAGGAGCGAGCGTGAATACTCGTCCACCGACTTGGCGATCTTTTCCGGCTCGATCCCAAGCTCCTCTCCCTTGGCTGGAAGCGTCAGGGCCAGCCGCTCGAGCGCCTTCCTTTCCAGGACAAGGAAACGCCAGGGCTCCAGCTTGCCATGATCAGGAGATCGGGCGGCGACGGTGAGCAACTGGCGAAGCGAGTCGCGGTCAGGCGCCGGGGCCGCAAGCGTCCTTGCAGGGCGCGACCGGCGCGTTTCGAGAAATCTCAGCACTTCAGGACGGGATGCAGGCATGGGCTCTCCTTGGATCTATGCGTCGACAGGTCGGACCGGACCGGACCGTCGGAATTCAGGTCCGCCTACGCCGAATGCAGGAAATGCAACACATCGCCTTCCCTGACAACATAGTTCCTGCCTTCGGCGCGCAGCTTTCCGGCATCGCGTGCCGCGCTCTCCCCGCCAAGTTCAACGTAGTCCGCGAAGCCCACGGTCTCGGCCCGGATGAAACCCTTCTCGAAGTCGCTGTGGATGACGCCGGCTGCCTGATGGGCGCGCGCGCCCTTCCGCACGGTCCATGCGCGTGCCTCCTTGGGGCCGGCGGTGAAGAAGGTTTGCAGACCCAGAAGCTCGTAGCCTGCACGCACCAAGCGGTCGAGACCTGGCTCCTCAAGACGCATTTCGGCGAGGAACAATGCTGCCTCTTCAGGCTCAAGCTGGCTGAGGTCCTCCTCGATCCTGGCGGAAACCACGATCGACGCCGCATGCTGATCCGCTGCCATCCGTTCCACGGCGGCGGAGTGTTCATTGCCGGTTGCGGCGTCGTCCTCTGACACGTTGCAAACATAGAGCACGGGCTTTGCGGTCAGCAGCTGCAGCATTTTCCACGCGTTTGCCCTGTCGTCCGCGACCTCGACCGTTCGTGCCGGCCGGCCGGATTCGAGGGCCGCCCTGGCCACCGTCAGGAGACCTTCCTGCACGATGGCCTCCTTGTCTCCGCCTCTCACCTTGCGGGCAATGTTCTGCAAGCGTCTTTCGACTGATTCGAGATCGGCGAGCATGAGTTCCGTGTCTACCGTCCCTGCGTCCGCCAAGGGGTCGATGCGACCCTCGACATGGGTCACGTCCTTTCCTTCGAAGCAGCGCAGCACGTGCGCGACTGCGTCGACCTCCCGGATATTGGCCAGAAACCGGTTGCCGAGACCTTCACCCCTTGATGCGCCCTTCACGAGGCCGGCGATGTCAACGAAGGTCATTCGGGCCGGAATCACGTCCTGGCTTCTCGCGACTTCCGCCAGCCTGGGAAGGCGGTCGTCCGGCACGGCGACCTCCCCGACATTGGGCTGGATCGTGCAGAACGGGAAGTTCGCGGCTTGCGCCGCAGCGGTTCTGGTGAGAGCGTTGAAGAGGGTCGACTTGCCCACGTTCGGCAGTCCCACGATCCCGGTCTTGAAGCCCACGATGCATCCCTCTAGCGTGTCGCCACGGGGCAATATCCGGCACCTGCATTCCACGCAAGGTGTGCTGTGCCGGAACCGGTGCTAGGGAGGATGCACGATGCAAGTTTCACCGTAAGCGGTTAAAGTACGACGTCGCGGCCCGATCCGGACCGGATTTCCGTTTGA
>VXPN01000495.1 GCA_009839535.1 Boseongicola sp. SB0662_bin_57
CGGATCAGGCCGAGGACGTCGCGGGCCTGGCTGTCGAGAAGATCCAGGTCAAGATAGGTGCCTGACAACCGCCGAGTCTTGTTCTCCAGCGCTGAGACTTCCCTCGTCAACCGGTCACGTTCGCCTTCGAGCGCGATGAGCTCGGCCTCGATCTGCAGTCGGCGAAACAGGCCGAAATCTCCCTGCACGCTGGCAAACATGAAATAGGAAGCAAGCAGGAACATGACCGTGAAATAGACGAAATCGCAGACGCCGGTTCTCATGCTGGTACGCATCACTGCCTCTTTGCTGCCATCTTCGTGGCGCTTTCGTTCAGTCTGGCGTATTTGGTGCGTGATCGCAAAGAGTATTTTTTGCGCCACGAAGCCGGCTCCGGCGCGTTGCTTGGGGCAGGACGACCGGACCTCTCATGCACGTCGGACCGCCAGGTTCATGAATCGGCGGCCCAACCCAGCATCGCATCGTCGAGATGCCCGTAACGGTTCCGGACAAGACCTCTTAAAACTTCTTCCCAGTTATGATACACTTACCTGATTTCAAGAAGGAGGTCGCGTGCGGCCGTGTTCAACAATCCATTTGGCTCATTTCAGGACTCCGTTGCGGCAGCAAAGGAGGAACGTGAACAACTCGACCGGCTGCTGACAGTTTCCACGCCGCGCGAACGCATGCTCGTCGCCGCGATTGGTGTCTTGTCCGTGCTGCTCGCCGCATGGCTTTTCCTCGGGGACGTGGCCCGCAATGCCACGGTGGACGCCGTACTCGTCGAGTCCGGCCAAGACCTGCACACGGCGACCCGTTCGATTCATGCACTCGCCTGGATCGACAAGGACGTGGAATCTCTGGTCAGGGCCGGGCTGCCGGCGGTCGTCAGGCTGACTGGCCCGGACGGAGAGTTGGAAACCTTTGGGGGAGAGATCGCGGAAATCTCAGCAGAACCGGTGTCCGGGCGGTTGGCGGATTTTGCGTTGATGGCGCCGATTGCCGTGCACCACGTCGAAGTCGCGCTCGGCAACAACTTGGAAGTCGAGGTCCGTGCGGGCACGAAGTGCGAGATCGTCATCGAGCTCGGCAGGCATTCGCCAATTTCGCTCCTGCGCATGAGGTAGATTGCAGATGCAGCTGCGCACCTCACGTGGGACCGAGGACAGACCCGCCTCCAATCCCGAGAGTCGAAGCGTGCGGACGCCGATTCTCCTGCAGATGCACGCCTCGGAATGTGGTGCGGCGTGTCTCGGCAGCATACTGGCCTACTTCGGCAAATGGGTGCCGCTGACCGAATTGCGCGAACGATGCGAGGTGAGCCGAGACGGCAGCAGCGCCGCCAGCATCTTGCGCGCCTCTAGGCACTACGGTCTTGAATGCAGCGGGCTGAGCGTGCACGCGGACCAGCTGAAGAAGTTGCAGTTGCCCCTGATCCTGTTTTGGCAATTCAGCCATTTCGTTGTTCTCGAGGGACATGACGGCAGCAGCTTCCATCTGAACGACCCGTCCACCGGGCGACGCAGACTGTCCGCTGACGAGTTCAACAAGGGCTACAGTGGAATTGCGCTTCAATTCAGTTGCGGTCCAGGCTTCAGTCCGGGCGGTGCGCGGCCAGACCTGTTCAGGCAACTGGGCGCACTTCTCGCAGGCACCTGGAGTGCGCTCGCTGGAGCGGTTGCATGCGGACTCTTGCTTACCCTGTTGGCGCTCATCATTCCCGCGTCGCTCGCTGCCTTTGTGGACGATGTGCTGGAAGACCATGGACCGTGGGGCGCGATTGTGGCTGCGATGCTTGGCGGCGGCGTACTGGTGTACGTCCTGACCCTGCTCAGGCACAGGTTTCTCAAACGGCTCGCGGTTCGGGTGTCGGTAGCGGGCTACAGCCGTGGACTGACGCGGCTGCTTCGGCTGCCAATCGAGTTCTTTGAGCACAGGCTGGCGGGCGACGTGACCGATCGGGTCTCTTCCATCGACCGGGTTGCAAGTAACCTGACTGATCAGTTTCTGGTGCGTGTTGTTGAAATGGCAATGAGCGCGGTGCTGCTTGCTGCAATGCTGGTCCTTGATCTTCGCCTCGCGTTGATTGTCGTGCTCTTGGCCCTGTTGCACGGAATCCTGGCTCATGTCCTCAACGGGCCCCGAACCGTACGATTCCAGGCGATGAGGCGAGAGCAGGGCCTGCTGATCGGCTACGGCATGCAGATGCTGACCCACGCGGACAACCTGCGCATGACAGGAGCGGATGACAGGCTCTTTTCGCGCTGGGCCGGTCAGCAGGCGCGCGAATTGCAGGCACGGCAAAGCTGCGCCGAACTTGGAGCCGTCAACTCCGCGTTGCCGGTCCTGATTGCCGGGCTTCGCGGCGCAGCGATTCTGGGCATCGGGGGCAGCCTGGTCTTGGCGGGAGACCTGTCGCTGGGGACGCTGGTTGGATTCTACATCCTGGCCGAGATGTTCCTGATGCCCGTGGGGCGCTTTATGGAGTTTGCCGACAAGCGCCAGGCGCTTGAGACCGACCTGCAACGTCTCGACGACATCTACGAAACTGCGGAAGCCCCCACCTTCGCCCGCCGGGATCCGGACTCGGACACGATTCCAACGTTCAATGGGCGGCTCCAGCTGGCGGGCCGGCTCGAATTGCGAAACGTCACATTCGGCTTCAGCAAGAGCCGACCGCCCCTGATCAAGGATTTCAGCCTCACGATCAGCCCGGGACAGCGTGTCGCCGTGGTCGGTCCCAGCGGATCCGGCAAGTCGACCTTGGCACGCCTGATAGCGGGCGTCTATCAGCCTTGGTCAGGCGACATCCTGTTCGATGGCCATCCCAGGGCGGAGATTCCCGAGGAAGTGCTTCGGCAGTCCATATCGATGGTGGATCAGGAGGTCGTGCTCTTTTCCGCATCCGTGCGCGACAACATCACCTTGTGGAACCCGGCCGTGCCTGACGAAGCCATTTTCGCTGCCGCCCGCGATGCCCGGATCCATGACGAGATCCTGCTGAGGCCGGACGGGTATGCGACCCTCGTTGAAGAGGCCGGAGCGAATTTCAGTGGCGGCCAGCGCCAGCGGCTGGAAATCGCCCGTGCGCTGGTAGGCAACCCTACAATGCTCCTTCTGGACGAGGCGACCAGCGCGCTTGACGCCTCGACGGAACAGTACGTGGATGATGCCCTTCGTCGGCGCGGCGTCACCTGCCTGATCGTGGCACACCGGCTGAGCACGGTGCGCGACTGCGACGAGATTGTTGTTCTGGAAAGAGGCATCGAAGTGCAGCGAGGCACGCATGACCAGCTGCTCGCGGATCGTGACGGCACGTATTGCAAACTTGCAAAGTCGGGCTGATGCAGGATACGGACCGAAAATACGTGACCATTTCGGAGCTTGCCGCTCGTTCGGGTGTGTCCGTGCCCTGCGCGGGCAACCTTCCGGTGAAACTCGACGATCCGGACAGCGTCTGGTTCATTGACCGGGGCTCGGTCAACCTGTTCCTGATTGAGGTCGAGGACGGGGTGGAGACGGCTGCACCGCAACATCTTCTGAGCCGCGAATCAGGCTGGCTGCTTCCCGGTGTCGCGCCCGACGAGCCGCGCGACGGCAAAGGCACCACGCTCAGCCTGATGGCCAAGGGGTCGCCCGGCACCAATCTGCGACGCTTGCCGGCATCCATGCTGTCAGAGGTCCACCCGTCGGAACTCGCGGGCCAGATCGATACGTGGCTGACGGCCATTACCGACACGCTTTCGCGATTTGCGGGCCGCATTCCGCGACCGACCGCCATCGCCGAATCCGGACGGCGCCAGACTTTCGCCGCGGGCACGCTGTCGGTGCGGCGCGGCGTGGTGTGGGTGTCCGCACCGTCGCATGGTGCAGGCCTGTACATGGACATCGTCGACCGGGCGGAGGTCGACGACGCGAACGGGACAGGCGAAGCGGTCGTTCCGCTGACGCGGAGCAGCTGGTTCACCATGGTCGACGAGACAACGTTGTCGGGCGAATCGTCGGAGGCGCTGGCGCATCGCGGCAGGTTGCTGCAGGCGCTCGCCACGTTCCACAAGGTTGCCTTCGTTCTGGAACGCGTCAATCGCAGGCTCGCGGTGGTTGATGACGCGAATCTCGAGCGTGCGATGACAAAGAGCCGGCGTACGGCCGAAAGTGCAGCCCGGCAGAGGCTCTTCAATATCTATGACCAACCGGTGGGTCGGGATGCCGGAGCCGAGGACACGGCACTCGCGGATGCACTTCAAGTCATCGGCCGTCACGAGGGAATCGACTTCAAGGTTCCGGTGCGTCGGGAGCCGTCCGCCTCTCCCGTCGGCCTACTGGACATCCTTGATGCATCAGGCGCGCGCGCGCGTCGCGTGCGGTTGAGGCAGGAGGACAAGTGGTGGCGCGGCGACAGCAACGCGTTGCTGGCATTCCGCGCCGAGGACGGCGAGCCCGTGGCGCTGCTGCCGGGCCTGTTCGGAAACTACCGGCAGATCGATCCGGCCAGCAAGCGTGGCGTCCGGGTAACTGCAGGTCGTGCCGATGCGTTGATGGACGAAGCCTGGATGTTCTACTGTCCGTTGCCACCGGAGAGCGTGAGGCCTGCGGACCTGCTGTCCATCGCTCTGCATGGATCGGGCGCTGACCTGGTGCGGCTCGTGATTGCTGGACTTCCCGGAGGGCTGATCAAGCTGCTGCCGGCGCTTGCGCTCGGATTTGTCGCGACCGAGGTCGCGGCAGGCGGAAGTTCCAGGTCCTTCCTTGCCGTGGCCGTTGCACTTGCGATTGTCGGCGTGATGGGCGCCTTGCTGCATGTGCTCCAAGGCACAGCAATGATGCGGCTTGAGGGCCGTTCGGCGTCGCGCGTCGAGGCCGCTTTCTGGGACCGCCTGATGCGTCTCCCGCCAAGGGTCCTGCACCGGCGCCCGGCCGGCGATCTGGCGACTTCGGGAATGACGTTCCAGAACCTGCGTGACGGTGTCCAGGAAGTCGTTGCTGACAGCGTGCTTTCGGTCGTCTTTCTGCTGCCCGTTCTGGGCCTGGTCTTCTTTTACGATGCCACGCTCGGGCTGATCGCTCTTGCCTTCAGTCTTGCTTCGCTGGCATGCACGCTGGTTCTCGGGTTGTGCCAAGTCTCGCCATACGGGCATGCAATCCGCGCAACACGTCGCGTCGCAGGCCGGCTGTTCCAGATCGTGGGTGGCATCGCCAAGCTGCGCGTGGAGGCGGCGGAGGGATCGGCGTACGCGATCTGGGCGCGGGATTACCGCGAACAGAAGCAGGCGGAACTCAAGCTGAATTCACTGGAGGGGCATTCGCATGCGTTTGGGGCCGCGCTCCCTTTTTTCGCCGGTGGAGTCCTCCTGCTAGCGGTGGCGATGGGCGACCGAAGCGTCGGGGTGAGCGAGTTTCTGGTCGTCTACCTCGTATTCATCACCTTCCAGTCGGCGATTGCCCGGCTCGGCGAGTCGCTTGGCGCCGTTGCCGCGACCTTGCCTGCGTTCGAGCAGATGCGTCCGCTGCTCGCGGCAGTGCCCAAGGCCGAAGTTGAAGGCGAGCCGGTAGAGTTCCTGGGCGGCGACATACTGTTCGACCGCGTTTCCTTCCGGTACGACGCCGACGGGCCCTTGATTCTCGACGATGTCTCAATTCATGCCCGCCCGGGCGAGTTTGTCGCGATTGCTGGCGCTTCGGGGTCCGGCAAGAGCACGTTGTTCCGTCTCGCGCTCGGAATCGATCAGCCAGTTGCCGGGGCCGTGTACTACGATGGGCGTGACTTGAGGCACCTGAACCTGAAGCAGTTGCGCCGACAGATTGGAGCGGTGCCGCAATCGATCGGGCTCTATCCCAATGATCTTTGGGACAATCTGGTCAGTCACCGCGAAGATGTGGCGGTCGAGGACGTGTGGAAGGCGATCCGGACCGCGGAGGTCGAAGACGAGATCCGGGGCATGCCGATGGGATTGATGACCATGGTGGGGACCAGCAGTTCCGGTTTGTCAGGCGGCGAGAGCCAGCGCGTCACGATCGCCCGCTCGGTGATCGAAAGCCCGCGAATCATGCTGTTTGACGAGGCAACCAACTGGCTGGACAACGAAAGCCAGGCCAGCGTGATGCAGAACCTCGCCGCGCTGACGTCCACGCGGCTGGTCATCGCCCACCGGCTGTCCACGCTGGAACGGGCCGACTGCATCTACGTCCTGCAGGCGGGCAAGGTCGTGCAAAAGGGCTCGTTCGGCGAGCTCATGGAGATCGACGGGGTGTTCAGGGGGTTGGTCCTGCGGCAGATCCCGTGATTGGAGGATGTCGGCTGATCCCCGAAGCCCAGTTGCTGAACCTCTTCAGCTTCGCAATTGGCGAAGCAGCGGGAGGGCCCAAACGCGACAGCACGTCCCTCCGGCGCAAGACGTGGACCAGCAATGTTCGGCGGGACGCGCCTGCGGCAGAGCGTCCTTTCTTGGACGTGACTCACGACGACGGAGGAACTCGATGAAGCAACCTGTCGACGCGGCAGCTCTCCTCGCGGCGAGAGCAGAGGACGATGACGACTTTCGCGAGCGCCTTCTCGCGAAGCCCAGGGAAACCATCGAAGCGGAGCTAGGTTTCACGCTGGTTGACGGCCATGAGATCCACGTGCACGAGGAAACCTATTCCAAGATGCATCTGGTGCTCCCGCCACGCAGCAAGCTCAGCAAGGTCGAAAGAGAGGCGGCGAAGGCCGGTGCGACTTCGCTCGAGTTCCTGCGCAAGACAATGCATGATCCCGCACCCCCGGTTCGTTCAGCAGAACCCGTTTGGAAGCGCGACGGAATTGGGGATGCCGGCGCCAACACCCTTGCAACAGCGGGCAGGGAGAGCATCCGCAAGGGCCTGGCTTTCCTGAAGAATGCGATCGACGACACCGGTGCCTGGCGCTGCATCCGGTTCAATGTGGGCGATCCGGGCATTCCGAGGCATTTCGAAAGACCTCCGTTTGTATCCGCTCTTTGCATCCTGGCGTTGGAAAGCTCCGGCGAGGCGCTGGCGCAGGCGATATGCGCAGCTACCCGGGCGTATCTTTCCGACACGATCGAATATCCGGGACTCTGGCGCTACTACCGCCATCTTCCGCAGGATCTCGACAGCACTGCACTCTGTTCGCTTGCCAATGGAGCCCACCCCTGGATCGCCTTGGGGCGCAACATTCCGCGGATGCTGGCGAACCGCGACGAAGAAGGCCGTTTCATGACCTGGGTGCTGGCGGACGGAGAACCCGATGTCGTGTCGAGATTCCGCATCGAGGCCGATCCAGTGGTCAACGCCAATGTCATTGCCTGTGCCGGTGACCACCCTGCGACCCGGGATGCCCAACGCTGGCTGGAGAACCTGATTCTCGAAGGACGTCTTGCCGGCTCGTCCAAATGGTATCCCGACTCGGTGTCGATCTACTATGCAGTCAGCCGTGCCATGAAACTTGCGCGACCCGCGTTGGAGGGTCTGCGCCCGACACTTGCCGACCGCATACTGGACCTGCGCGACGACCAGGGAGACTTCGGGAACGTCCTTCAGACCGCTCAGGCGGTTTCGGCGCTCCACAACATTGGAAGCCTCGACAGAATCGACCCAGTGCATTCGATGGAAGAACTCATTGGTTCGCAACATGAGGACGGCAGCTGGCCGGAAATTCTCGCATTCGGTGACCAATCGCTGAAATGGGGCGTGTTTGGACAGATCGGGCATGGCGCCGAAGCGGTGACTTCCGCATTTTGCATCGAGGCGCTGGAGCGACTTGTCGAAGCCGCGCGATCCTGAGCGATTTGCAGGTTGGAATGCCGGATGGTAAGATTTCCGCATGTCGTGAAATGACTGGCCGCAAGGGGATCCACCATGCCTCAGGATGCACTCGCTGGCGCTGACACAGGATCGAAGAACGCTGGCATGGGGCCGCGTCTCGAACCGTCCATTCTCAACGCAGTTCCCCACTATCTGCCGTTGGGCATATTTCCGTTGATTTTTCTCGCCGCAATCCATGGCGGCTGGTGGCTTCTGCCGCCGCTCGTCTTCATGAGCGTGGTGGGGTCGCTTGATCGGGCGCTGGGAGTCGACGGCCGCAACATGGACCCGGTGAAGACGCCGGAACGTCGGCTGATCTGGCATAACTTGCCGGTTTGGACCTGGGCGCTTCTGTGGCCGCCAACGCTCATCTTCGGAATGTGGCAGATTCTTGTCGTGAACCAGTTCGCCGTCTGGGAAGCGGCGCTGCTGGTGATCATCCTGACGATGGAGGCGCAAGCGATATTTGTCGTTGGGCACGAACTGATTCACCGGCGCACCACCTGGGAACGGAGGATCGGTGAATTCCTGCTCGCCTGCGCCTCCTATCCGCAATACGCCACGGAACACGTTTACATCCATCATGCCCTTGTGGGCACGCCGTACGACGCGGGATCCGCGCCAAAGGGCGAGAGCTTCTGGCGCTACTTCCCCAAGGAGGTCGTGTGCAATCTCACGAATTCCTGGAAGGTCGTCAGCGAACGGCTGGCGCGGCGCCGGCTTCCCGTGTGGCATCACAGCAATCCTTTCTGGCGCTACGGCATTGGCGTCGCGTTCTGGTATGGCCTCGTGTTCTGGATGGGTGGAATCTGGGCGGTCCTCGTCTTCGTCTTCCTCGGGCTTTGCTGTGTCTTCTCGATGAAGATCAGCAACTACTTCCAACACTACGGCCTGCGTCGCGTCCGCCTGCCGAACGGTCGCTGGGAAAAGGTGCTGCCGCGTCACTCGTGGAGCGCCGACTGGAAGTTCAGCAACTGGATGTTCTTCAACATGCAGCGCCATGCGGACCATCATGCGACGGCATCCCGGCACTACCCGCTGCTTCAATCCCACGATCCCGATGAATCACCCGAATTGCCAGGCACCTACGCCGACATGATGAACATCGTGCTGCGCCCGAAACGCTGGTTCGAGAAGATGGATCCGTTGGTGGATCAATGGCGCAAGCAACTCTATCCGGAGATCGATGACTGGAGCGCCTACGACAGTCCGGCGGCGGCGGCGCGCCCGGACGCCTTCGACGCGATCATCGAGATCTTCGGTGCTGCACCGCGACTCGCCAGGTGGATCGAACGCAACGCGGACCTTCTCGACAACCTGCAGGACCGGGAATTCACGGAGCTCGACTTGCCAAAGGGGTTCGGGCCGGACGCGGAGTTCGAATCGCTGGCGCGGCGCGGACTGACGCGGGTCTACTGGACCCATGAAATGGACGTTCAGGAAATGAAAGGCCTGATTGCGGAATTGCCGACGGCCGATGCAAGGGAGAGCGCCGAAATCGTGCGGAACTGGTCGAACGACAAGGCGTTCCAGATAGGAATGCACGTCGTGCGGGGGAACCTGTTGCCGGCGGAGGCCAGCGTCGCGCTTTCCAACCTTGCCGAGGCTTCGATCTCTACCGTGCTCTCAGCCGCGGTCGAGGACCATGTCGACTGGTGCGGACCAATCAGCAATGGAGGGGTCGCGGCGATATTCCTGGGCGATCTCGCAAGCAGGGAGGCCCATCCTGGCGTCGCGGTCAGCATGCTGTTCGTTCATGACGGCGACCGTGTTGGCGACAATGAACGTTTGTGCAGGCAGTTCCGGGCGGCCCTGGCCGACCTTGCGCGTGACAACCTGTTGTTCTCTCCGGTTCCACGCAGGTCGAAGGCCGTTCGTGCACTTCCTCTTTCTGGATTGACGGGGCAAGTCGTGGCCACGGATCCAGGACAGGTTCCAGCCCTGACACGGGCACGTTGCTTTTTCGAGTGCGGCGATCGTGAGATAGGCCGTCGGTTCCACGAAGCACGGTGCGCTATCCTGGAAGAGTTTGGCGACGATGATGCCCTTCTCTCGAAGCTTCGCAAGCCACCGAATGGGCCAGCCGAAGCCGACGTGTCGACTTTCGTCCAGGCACGCGGCGGGCTGGACGATGTCGAGCGGGCTGCACGGGTCCTTCAATTGACGGAGACCGGACTTGACCTTGATGATCCCGCACCGACGGCAACGGCCGTGTTCGACGCAGTTGGCGCCGAGGACCTGGAAAAGGCGGCGGCAATGTGGCGGACTCTCCAAGGCGTTGCGGGCCTCGTCGGAGAGAGCGGCTTTGACGTGCACGAGGCCGGAGAGGGCGTCAAGTCCCTTGTTGCGAGCGCGTGCGGCCAGGAAGATTTCGCGGCGTTGAACGCGGCGGTCGTCGAAACCGCGCGTCGTTCTGCCGAAGAGATTGACAGGTTGTTGCCGCGCGCCTGAAAGTGCCGGGTCGGTCACCACGGAAACACGAGATGTCGCCGGAGAAGCCCACAAGTCCCCGGAAGGGGATACTGACGCGGTGCACGCCGGAAGACCAGGGTCTGGTCAGGAATCCCGCACTCGCGCCGCACCTGCAGTCGCACATTGTCGGCAAAGCGCAGGCGCTGCTGGTTTCGGAGCGGTTCAATACGCTGCTGCACGGCGAGTTGCACTGCAACCTGTTGCCGCTGCTCGACGGCCAGCGCACGCCGGACGAGATTGTTGCGCGCCTTGAGAAGCTGCACCTTGCCACCGACGTCATTGCGGCCATCGGCTCGCTGTCTGCCAAGGGCTATGTCGTGTCTGCCGATCATGGCATGGATCGGTCTCGGGCGGCCTACTGGTCGTCGCTCGGCGCCTCGCCACGCTGGGCCGAGCGCCGGCTGTCAGAGGCGTGCATCGCGGTTGAGCATGACGACGGACAGCTGAGCGGGCAGTTGATTGCGCAGGGGGCGAGAGTGGCGAACCGCAATCCGCGGCTCAGAGTCATCGTATGCGACGACGTCCTTGCGTCGAACCTTGGAGAAGCAAACCGGCGGCAACTTGAAGCGGGCGCACCGTGGATGCTGGCGAGACCGCTCGGCATGGAGGCGCTGTTTGGCCCCGTCTTTCGCGCCGACGGGCATGGGCCCTGCTGGGATTGCCTGGCCTACCGCCTGCATGGCCATCAGGAGGTCCACAACTTTCTGCGCAACGTTGCTGGCGAAAGGGCGGCCTTCAAGCCATTTGCCGCTCAACCCGCCGTGCTGGACGCGCTTTACGGGCTGATTGCCGCAGAAATCGTCAAATGGCTGGTACTCGAAGAGTCCGCGCCGCTCCACGAATGCGCGATCATGATGGACATCGGCACGTTTGCGGTTTCGCAGCATCGCGTCGTTCGCCGCCCGCAATGCTTCGCATGTGGCGACGAGGCATTGTATCGTTCCGATCGTGCGCCGAGTCCTCTGTGCCTGCAGCCAAGTCCAAAGTCGCATCTGGGCAGCAGCGGCGCCCGCAGCGTGGCTCCGGAAGCCACGCTCGCGAACTTTGGCCATCTGGTGAGTCCGGTGAGCGGAGTCGTTACCTGGCTGTCTCGCACCTCCGACGAGACGGATTCCTGGCTGCATGTCGACTGGGCCGGGAGCAATCTCGGAATGAGAAGCCAAACCTTGAGTTCGCTCCGACGCAGCCTGCGCAGCAAGAGTGCCGGCAAGGGCAGTACGCCCGAGCAATCCCGGGCCAGCGCGCTCTGCGAGGCGATCGAACGCTATTCGGGCACCTGCCAAGGCGACGAGATTCGCGTTCGTGGACGGCTCGCCGACTTTCTTGGGGACGACGAGGCAATTCACCCAAATGACGTCCAGCTGTTCAGCGACAGGCAGCTTGATGACGCAAAGAGCATCAACGCCAAGGGCCACCCCTACAACATCGTTCCGCCGCGTTTCGACCGCGACGCCGAGATCGACTGGACGCCAGTGTGGTCGCTCACGCAACGGCGACATCGTCTTTTGCCGACTTCAATGCTCTACAGCATGGCGCCAGAACAGCGGAGTCCCTTGGACCTTATCGCCGATTCCAACGGGTGTGCTGCGGGCAATACCCTCGAAGAAGCCATCCTGCAGGGATTTTACGAACTGGCGGAGCGCGACGCGTTTGCCATCTGGTGGTACAACAGGCTGCGGGTCCCGGCAGTTGTCCTTGACAGTTTCGATGACGAGTACCTTGCGGCGGCCTCGGACTACTACGCCCGCTGCGGCAGGGAAATGTGGATGCTCGACATCACCTCGGATTTCGGGATTCCCACGTTCGTTGCGTTGTCCCGAAGAACGGACGCGCAGGATGAGGACATCATTTACGGTGCCGGCACTCACGCCGACCCGCACATTGCGGCTCTGCGCGCGGTGTGCGAGCTGAACCAATGTCTCAGCTGGCTGCCACGGCCCGGCAAGGCTGATGGAAGGCCCACGATCGACGACCCGTTGGCTCTCTGGTGGTGGAAGACGGCCCGGCTCGCCGAATGTGGCTGGCTGGAACCGGCAACAGGGGAACCGCACCGCAGGGCTTCAGACTATCCGGTGGAAGAAACGACCGACGCGCGCGACGATGTGGAGACGTGCCGCGCCCTCGTCGAGGCCAAGGGCATGGAGTTTCTTGTCCTGGACCAGACCCGACCTGACATCGGGATGCCCGTGGCGCGTGTTATCGTGCCGGGCATGCGCCACTTCTGGGCAAGGTTTGCACCCGGGAGGCTCTACGACGTGCCCGTGAGCATGGGGTGGCGCAAGCGTCGGCCTGCTGAGGCCGACCTCAATCCCGCGCCCGTGATTGCTTGAGAGGGGCACATGGACATTGACGAAGCGGTCATGCTGACCCAGGACATGCTTTCCGAAGAGGGCAGCACCATGGGTGAATTGCTCGGAAACTTTCGAAAGGGCGTTTCGCGAGATCTCATTGGAGTGCCGGAGTGGGAGCGCATACTCGAATGCGCGGAACGACTTCCGATCACCATGGGCGCCCTTCCGTTCGGCTTTGAGCTTCCTTTGCAGTCAGGTCGTCCAGAGGCGGACTTCGGCGTTTCCCTTGCCAGCGGCACCAGGGCGGCGGCGTTCTTCGAGCGGTGCGCGCGAAGCGACAAGAGCGATGAGACGGCACGGGCAGTCACGAAGCTGTTCCGACAGATGGATGAAGAGGGATCGTCACTGCGCGAAATCGTCGGCCGAAAGGTCATGCTCGAATATGACATCGGCTCGGCCAAGGAGGGAAACCGCTCGTTTCCGGGAATGTTTCTGAGGCCCGGGGAACGTCCGATTCTGGGCGCTTGCGGACAGGCGGACGATGTCGTTGGAGTGGTTGACGCGCTTGTCTCCTGCGTCGGCTGGAAGTTGAGCAACGCTGAGAAGGTGCATGTCGAACGCGCATATCTGGCCCAGCCGGAGGACACGCGCATGGACTCCTTCGGCATCTTTCCCTCGCGCCCGCGGTCGATCCGCCTGGCGGTCATGGGCTTCAAGTCACGGCGGGAGCTCGGGACCTATCTTCGCGACCTGGACTGGCCGGGCCGGTTTCCGGCCGTCGAAGCCGTGATTGCCCGTTTCAGCGAACGCGTGAGCATCGCCAGGACCGGAGTGAACGTCGACGTAACGGAAGATGGCCTCGGTCCGACGCTGGGACTTACGCTCATCGTCAAGCAAAGATACACGAAGGACTCGCGCTATTGGCTCGATGGCCTGACGGACTGGGACCCCTTCCTGAGCGCCTTGGGCCATGAGGAAATCGTAGTGCCTGAGAAGCTCGCGGCGCTTGCCGGCTGGGTGTCGAGACCGACACCGCTCTTTGGGAAGTCCGGACAGTTCTTGCTTCTGCGTGGCATTCACCACATCAAGCTTGTCATCTCCGACGATCGGCTCAAGGAGGCGAAGGCCTACGTGTTCATGGTCCTCTCGGGAGCGGTTTCCATGTGATCCTGGCCGCCGCGGCATCCGACACGGTCGGGATTCATTCCGGAGCGCACAAGGGTGTCATTGCCGTCAGAGAGAACGAGGTGTTGATCGAGGACGAGACCCCTTGGAAGGGCGGCTTCATTTTCCGCCTCCAGTACGGAACGGCGACCAGCCCAATTGGGCAGGATAGAGGATGCCGGGTGCCCCCGAATGCGGTCTCCGCCAGGAAATGCCGTTGAATCTCGAATTGCCCGGTCAATGGCGGGATCTGGAAACGGTCCTTTCGGCACCAACCAGGCCACACATGCCAGCGAGGCGGCTTGCATGATCAAGCTGCACTATCCGGTTCGTGATCACGGAAGAGTGCGCCAACCCTGATTCACGTCAGTTTCGATCTCACGCAAATCCCGCCCATTGCCGCGAGCGAAGGGCTGTTCAAATCAAGGGTTCATCCGGACGCGGACCATTCCGATCAATGGTGCCGCTTCACTCGTTGCCGTTTCTACCAGCAGCAGCAGAGCCCGGCGGAAATGGCCTCGAGCTGCTCTTCGGTGATGTTCGGGTCTGGAGGCAACGCAAGATGCACAGTCTGCATGTCGCTCTCGTGGACCACGATGTTCATCGAGTCCGGAATCGTGATGCCCAGTTCACCACTGATGGTAGACTTGGGGTCTGCAAGAAGCTGTTGCCTGAAGTCCGAATCCACGGCGGACTTGTCGACAACCTGCTTCAGCATTTCATCTCCACTTCTCATGGGACACCTCACTTGCTGCTCATGTCGCTCATCACCAAGACACAAATTCCACGAATTTGCAACGCTAATCTCCAGTTCAATTTCTGTTCTTGTGTGCACGACCGGCTGCGCTTTCCCTGCGGCGAGTGCGAGGCCCGACCGATGCGGCAGTGAGGGAAAACGAGTTCGTGTCGTCGATACGATCCTGCGTCCAGGATGCGACGCGCTGCCTGTTGCTGGACGCTTCCGCAGGGCGTGGCGACCGCAGCAGGCGATCCAGTTCAGGATTCCGGTCCGGGACCCCGTTCGTCGCGACTGCGCGATGAGTCGTCTCGGCGAATTGGGAGCCGCCAGAACCTGAGGGAAAGCGAATTCCGAGGCGCATCGTGCACGTTTCAGGCAATGCCCGTTGCCCCGTCCGGCTCACCGCTGCGCCCGTAGAGCCAGGCGCCGAGCGCGGGCAGCAACATGACTGCGCCCGCCATGTTCACGAGGAACATGAACATCAGCACCGTGCCCATGTCGGCCT
>VXPN01000012.1 GCA_009839535.1 Boseongicola sp. SB0662_bin_57
CGCGATCGGGCCAGACCGTGCGCACGATCTCGTGCGCGGGATCGTCGCCAAGGGATTGAACCACCTTCATTTGCCCGCCGGGCGCAAGGCATCCGATCACCGGTTTCAGCACGTATTCCGTCCGAAAGGTCATCGTGTGACTGTGCAGATAAGGGTGGTTTAGGAACGCGTAGTCAAACGCCAGGTCGCTGCCACCCTTCGCCGGGATCAGGTGCCGGATCGCGTCGCGCTGATCCTCGCGGTAGAAGCAGACCACGCTGGGGCGAGCATAGACAGGCAAGTCGTCCTCGCCCGGGATGACGTACCATTCCGGCGCCAGTTCCTTGAACAGCCCGCCCATCTGCCGCTGGTAGTCAAAGGCCCGCGTGCCGGCAAAGGCAACATCATGCCACGACAGACCGCCAGGTCCATCCTCGGCAGTCTTGTCGAGATGCACCGCCTCGCGCGTATAGAGATTTGTCATCACGAAGGCCGTGCGCGGGTGCTCGGCCAGGCGGTCGACCATTCGGCTCATCGTGTTGCGCAGATCCTCCAGGCCCCAGCCCTTGATCACGACCTGGACGGGTACGTCCGGATGAAGCGCATGCAGCGCCCTGAGCGCACGCACTAGCGTGATGCCGTTGTCCATCGGCGAAAAGAACAGCCGGAAACCGTCGGTGCCGGGCTCGAGCGCCCCAACATCCGATGTGATGATGTCCGCTTTCACCCAGCTTTCGTTCGTCGTTGCGGCAAACACGTGGTAGCGGTGACGCTGCTCGTGCTGGGCGAAGCTGCCGGGGGTGTGGATCGAGGTCTCCTGGTTGACCAGTTCCGCCATTCGGTAGTCGCTCGATTCCGTCTTCTTGCGGCGGGGACGGCCGCGCAGGCGTATCTCGCCGCGGTCGGCCCGCGCCATGAACTCCGCTACGCGCCGGGCGGTTTCGGGCTCGATCCGGCTGCCTGAGGAAATCCGCGGAACGAGCTTGCCGTCGTTGACCGCCAACCGGCCAAAGGTCGACTCCGCCACGCCGTACCTTTCGCAAAATGCGCGAACGACCTTCACGATGGCGCCTGGATCATCCACGAGCTGGGTCAGATCGTCCTTCATGTCTTCCCACTTTTTGCCCACTAGGGATAGCCGCCCATCCGGTCGGCGTCAATCAAGCTGCGGATCAGTCCCGGACGAGAAAGGTGCCCTCGATCTCGACCGGCTGGCGGTCGACCAGCGTCTCCACGCCAACGGAGGATCGTGCATGCTGTCCGATCTCGGGGCCGAAGACCTCGAAGAAGAGGTCGCTGGCACCGTTCAGCACGGCATTGGGGCGTTCGAAGTCCGGGTGCGCGTTGATCATGCCAAGGATCTTGACCACCTTCTCGACCTTGTCGAGGTCGCCGACATGGTGCTTGACCGTTGCGATCATCTTGATCGCGAGCGCCCGTGCGGTCTTCGCCGCCTCGGCCTCGGTGATGTCCAGGTCAACCTTGCCGCGCCGCTTGACGGTCTCGTCCTCCAGTAGCGCGGCGCCATGGCCCGACACGTAGAGCAAGTTGCCCACGCGCACGGCGCTGGCGCGGTTCGGGCTTGGCAGGACGAGCGGGGCAGGCAGGGAGATTCCCATTTCCGCGAGGCGGGCTTCGATCGCTGGCATTCTCTTTCCTCCGTTGGAACCTGCGTCCTTCTAAGCAGCAAACGACGATGTTCGCAATTTTCGCTTGCAATTCTGCCCATTTTCTGCCCACTAATGGGCAAGCCCGATCATCTACAGAATGCCACGCGTTCCGTGGGCTCGAGTGGAGGCGCCGATGACCATCGCGACCCTCGAAGACAAGATCCAAGCCGCCGGCGGTCCTGTCGACATGCTGCGCAACGCGCCATCGGGCCCCTATCAGTTCCCGAACAGGGCGGAGTTCACCAACTGGCGAGACGAGCAGGAGGCTTGGCGACGCGGCGCCGTGCTGTTCGGCCAGTCCTTTCACATGACCGACCTCTATGTCGAAGGTCCCGATACGCGAAGGTTCTGCGAGTCCCTCGCCGTCAACTCCATGGCCAACTGGCGCCGAAACGTCGCCAAGCAATTCGTCCAATGCAGCGCAGACGGCAACATCGTCGGCGACGGCATCATCTTCATCCTTGAAGAGAGCAAGGCCAACATCGTCAACAAGCCCGTCAATGCCAACTGGACGATGTATCACGCCGAGAAGGAGGGCTTCGACGTGTCCCTGGACCTCGACAGCCGGGCACTCGACAACAAGAGGCGGCGCAAGTGCTACAGGTTCGAGGTACAGGGACCGAACGCATGGGGCATACTGGAGAAGCTGAACGGCGGACCGATCACGGGCTTCACGTTCTTCGGGATGGGCGAGATCAGCATTGCCGGTCGCACGGTCCGCGCGTTGCGTCACGGCATGGCCGGCGCGGCCGAGCCCGGCACCGAGGTGTCGCTGACCTGGGGTGAACCCGATGGCGGCACCGCCAAGCCAACGGTTGAACGTCATGTCCAGACCGAGATCGCCTGTATCGTCGAGCCCTGCCCGATCTCGATTGAAGCGCGCGAGGCCTACAGGAATTAGGCCCGCGGAGGAGGACAAAATCCGGCAGGGTCCGGGCGCCTGCGAGCAGCAACAGTCAAAAAGGAGGATGAGACATGATCAAGTTGAAATCCGTGGCCATCGCGGCGGCAACCGGAGCGTTGCTCCTGTCCGCGAGCCCGGCCCTGGCTGAAACCCTGAGGTTGGTCACGAACTGGGCGCCGGGCATCTACTCGGTCGACCGGACGCTTCAGTTCGTGGAGGCGTTCAACGCCAGCGACGCTGCCAAGGCAGCCGACATCCGGATCGAGCATGTCGGCGGTCCCGAGGTCACGCCGGCCACCGAGCAGTTGACCGCAGTCACCAACGGCGTGTTCGACGTGCTGTTCGGCGCGGCCGGCTACTACGTCGGAACCGTGCCGGAATCCCGCGCGATCTACGGCACGTCGATCACCCCGATGGAGGCCCGGGAATCGGGCGCGACCGATCTTCTCAACACGATCTATGAAGAGAAGGCCAATGCCCACGTCCTGGGCTGGGTCGCGGCCGGCGTCGGCTACCACATCTGGCTGAAGGAAGAGCCCGAACTCGACGACAACGGGCTCCCGATGCTGAACGATGTCAAGATCCGGTCCTCCGGATTCTACAACACCTGGCTCGAAAGATATGGCGCGACGACCGTGACGGTTCCGGCGCCCGACATCTACAACGCGCTGGAACGCGGCGTCGTGGACGGCGCGGCCTGGCCGGGGCTCGGGATCGTCGATTTCGGCTTCCACAAGTTCATCGGTTACCGGATCGATCCGCCCATCTGGCAGTTCGACAACCTGCTCTGGGTCAACAGGGACAAGTGGAACAGCCTCACCGATGCCCAGCGCGCCGCCTTGAGAGATGCCGTGGAGGCCTTCGAACCGGAGGCGCATGCCTTCTACGAAGACCTTGCGGCAAAGGAAAGGGCCGAGGTCGAGGCTTCGGGCGTCAAGTCCTACACGCTCAGTCCCGAAGCCGAGGCTGACTATGTCGCCCACGCCCGGACGGTTCAGTGGGACAAGCTACAGTCCGCCGATTCACCCTACTGGGACCAGCTCCGCGCCGCGCTGCCAGCGGACTGATTCGCCGCACAGATGGTGCCGTTCTTCCGGGCCTACGAACGCTTGATCATGACGCTCGCGCTTCTCGCGAGCGTCATGATCGGCGGCGTGTTCGTGCTGATTGTTGTTGATGTCGCCATGCGCACCGCGGGCTTGCGGCCGCCGGTCTTTTCCAGCGCCGTGTCGGAGTATTCGCTGATCTATGTCACGATGCTGGCCGCGCCATGGCTGGTGCGCGAGCGGGGCCATGTGCGGATCGACAGCTTCCTGAGCTTCCTGCCCGAGGCGGGGAGGCGGCAGGTCGAACGGATCCTCATCCTCGTCTGCATCGCGCTCTGCCTTCTGGCAGCCTGGCTGGCCGGCGAATTCGCCATCGAGTTCTGGAGCAAGGGCACGATCGATGTCCGCTCCATCGAGATCCCGCGCGCGCTTCTGTTCATGCCGCTGGCTCTCGGCTTCTTCCTGTGCGCCGTGGAATTCGCGCGGACATTGGCGATCGGCGAGACGCTGACAGCCCCCGGCGACGACGGGCACGCGCCCTTCGAAGGCGAGACTTGATGCCGGAGTGGTATGTCTCCGGCGGACTGGCGCTGGGCGCGATCCTGTTCCTGATGTTCCTGTCGATGCCGGTGGCGTTCGCCTTCCTGCTGGTCAGCTTCGGGGGCATGTACTGGCTGGTGGGCATGCCGGGCGTCAGCCAGGTGATCGCCAATGCCAGCGTTTCGGTCACGCACTTCGTCTTTCTGCCAATCCCGCTGTTCCTGCTGATGGGGGAGCTGTTCTTCAACGCCGGCGTGGCGAAGAAGGTCTTTGACGCCGTTGATACCCTGATCGGGCAGATGCGCGGGCGGTTGTCCTACGTCACGATTTTCGGCGGAACCACCTTTGCCGCACTGACCGGAACGTCGATGGGCAACACCGCGATGCTGGGCTCGCTCCTGGTGCCGGAAATGAGCCAGAGGGGCTATGCCAAGCGCATGTCGATGGGACCCATTCTCGGCGTGGGAGGGCTGGCCATCCTGATCCCGCCATCGGGCCTGGGCGTTCTTCTGGGCAGCCTGGCCAAGATCGACATCGGGCGGCTCTTGATCGCCGGAGTGCTGCCCGGGCTCCTGCTGGCGGCCATTTACCTCGTGCTCATCTGGGTGATGATCCGGCTCGACCCCGCATCGGTGCCCGAAGACGGCCCGGTCTACCATCCCCTCTCCGAAAAGGTCCGGGTGATCTTCACCCATATCCTGCCGTTGTCGGTGATCATCTTCATGGTGATCGGGCTCATCCTCCTGGGCATCGCCACGCCGACCGAGAGCGCGGCCTTCGGCGTGCTGGGCGTGCTGATCGTGGCCTACGCCTTTGGCGGCTTGACCTGGGGCGCCATCACCAAGTCGCTTCGGGGCACGGTGAAGGTCACGGCGATGATCCTCTTGATTGTCGCCGCCTCGTCGACGTTCTCGCAGCTGCTGGCCTTTTCCGGCGCCACCTCAGGCATGATTCGCGCGGTCAGCGCCGTGGAGCTTTCGCCGGTAATGGTCGTCGTGGTGATGTTCGCGATTCTGCTCTTCATGGGGATGTTCATGGACCAGGCGTCGATCATGATGCTGACGATCCCGATCTTCTTCCCGATCGCCCAAGCGCAGGGATTCGACCTGATCTGGTTCGGCATCATCATGCTGCTTGCGCTCGAGATGAGCGGCGTGACGCCGCCATTCGGACTGAACCTGTTCGTCATGCTTGGCGTTGCGCCCAAGGGCACGACCATGGCCGAGGTCGCGACAGCGGGCCTGCCGTTTCTCGGCTGCGGGCTGCTGCTGTTCGTGATCATGGTGATCGAGCCGCACGTGGCACTGTGGCTGCCGTCGCTGATGGTGAGGTAGCGCAATGACCCTGACCCTCTTTCACCACAACTCCTCGGTCTGCGCCGCCAAGGTGCGCATCGCCCTGGCGGAGAAGGGACGCGAGTGGGAAAGCCGGCTGATGACGCTGAAGGGCGACCAGTTCGCGCCCGAATACCTGGCGCTGAACCCCGCCGCCGTGGTTCCGACCTTGGTGCACGACGACGCGGTGATCGTGGAATCGAACGTGATCCTGGAATATCTCGACGACACGTTCCCCGATCCGCCGCTGCGCCCTGCCCGACCCGCGGAGCGTGCGCGGATGCGGCTCTGGATGGATGAGCTGGAGCAGGGCGAAAAGAGCGTCCACAAGGCGGTTTCGGTCCTGACCTACGCCATCGCCTATCGGCACCATCTGATCGCGGAGGCCGGGAGCGAGGCGCCCGCGCGCCTGCTGCCCGTGATCAAGAGAAACATGAACCCGCTCAGCCGGGAGTGGCTGACGCCGGCCGTCCTGCACGGCATCGCGTCAGACAGCTTTCGGCTCGCGATGGAACGGATGTACCGGCTGTGCACGGACTTCGACGCCTGGCTGGAGAGCAACGCGTGGCTGGCTGGCGGGGCACACTCGCTCGCCGACATCGCGTTTGTGCCGTACCTGATCCGGCTGGAGCTCTTGGGGGTCGACGGGCTTTGGGCCGACCGCCCGCATGTCGCGGACTGGTACGCCCGCCTGAACGCACGCGCTTCCACCGCGGAGGTGTGGGACTGGTATCACGCCGACTATGTCGGGACATTGCGAGAGAGAGGTGCGGCGCACCGCGACGAGACCGCCGAAATGATCGCAGGCCTGAGGAATGCCGGGTGCCCTGCGGGTCCGGACGGGCGTGCACCATTCGGGATTCGGGACGGGACACGCTGAAGATTGGAACCATCAACCAGAAGGACGAGAATTCTCGGAAGGAATCATGAAGCTCAGAACACACGCATTTCAGAGAAACGCCTGGTACGCGGCGGCCATGGGCGACGAGGTCACGCGCAAGCCGATGCGCCGGATCATCCTGGGCGACCCCGTCGTCCTATTTCGCACGCGCGCAGGCGAGGCGGTGGCCCTGGAAGACCGCTGCTGCCACCGGCTGTCGCCGCTGTCCCCCGGCCAGCTGGTCGACGACATGATCGAGTGCCCCTATCACGGGCTATGCTTCAACAGCGAGGGTGTCTGCACCCATGTTCCCGGTCAGGTCGACGTGCCCGAACATGCCAGGGTCAGGGCCTACGCCGTGGTCGAGCGCTATGGCGTCGTTTGGATTTGGGGCGGCGAAGCCGCCGGGGCGGACGTGACCAAGATGCCCGACTGGCGCTGGGTCGAGGACGAAGGCTGGACCGCCAAGGGCGGATACTTCAGCATCCCCTGTCATTACATGATGTCGGTCGACAACCTGATGGACCTGTCCCACGTGGGATATGTGCACAAGACCACCATCGGTTCGGCCCTGGATGGCGAAGAGGCCGAAATCGACACCTTCGCCGAGGAGGATCACGTGACTGTCCGCCGCTGGACCAGGAATCGCCCGCCGCCGCCCGCCTATGCCGCGAAGCACGGCATTGAAGGGCTGGTCGACCGCTGGCAGATCATCGAGTTCCGCGCCCCGTGCCACGTGCGGACCTTCAAGGGGATGGGACCGAACATGCACGGCGCCGAAGGCTTCGATTTCACGTCGGCCGAGGCGGATGCACCCGAATCCGCCGTTACCGTGAGCCGAGGCAATACCTGCATCACGCCGGAAACCGAGACCAGCTGCCACTACTTCACGGTGCACTGCCACCGCGGTCACGTTGAGGAAGAACGGCTCGACCAGATCTGGACCTCGACTGTGGAGACGCTCAACCAGGATGTCGAGATCCTCGCCCGAACCCAGGAGAACATCGCCTACAATCCCGACGCCGACCTCGTGTTCATCCATGTGGATGAAGGGGTCGAAAAGGCGCGACAGCTGGCGCGCATGGCGGTCCGGAAGGAGGAACGGGCATGAAGGTCGCCCCCCTGGCTCCGGCCTTCGGCCTTCGCTTCGAAGGCGTCGATGTGCGGAGCATGTCGGACTCGGAACGCAGGGAGATCATCCGCGCCGGCAATTCGGCAGGCGTCGTTCACATCCCCGGACAGTCGCTGAGCGAAGAGGAGCAGCTCGAGTTCACCCGCCTTTACGGCCGCATCCGGGTCCTGCGTGTGAACCGCGCCCGGAATTCGCGGCGCCTGCCCGGCATCGTGGAGATTTCCAACGTCGACGCAGACGGCAACGTCGTGCCGCCCGGCAGCGACATGATCCGGTTCTCCAAGGGCAACATGATGTGGCACTCGGACTATTCCTACACCGCGGACTGGGCCGCGCAGTCGATCCTCCATGCGTTGGAAGCGGTAAGCAAAGGGGGCGAGACGGAATGGGCCAGCACGGAGGCCGCCTATGACGCGCTGCCCGAGGTCGAGCAGGCGCGGCTGTCAAGGCTGACAGCGACGCACGACCGGTTCCATTCGCGCATCAAGAACGGCTTCACGGACTTCACCGAGGAAGACTACAGGCTGACGCCTCCGGTTCCGCATCCGTTGGTGACAACGCATCCGGTGACGGGCAGGAAGGCGCTGCTGCTCGGCAGCCACGTGAGCGCGATCGACGGCATGAGCGAGACGGAGACGGAGGCGCTGGTGGCCGAGCTGACGGCGCATTGCTGTCAGCCGCAGTTCGTCTACAGCCATGTCTGGATGCCGGGAGACATCATCGTCTGGGACAACCGCTCGACGCTCCATCGCGGGCGGCCCGCCGACCCGACCGAGCGCCGGGTGATGCGCCGGACGGCGGTGTTCGGGGAAGGCGTTGAAGGTCCCGAGGTCCAGGTGGTTGGCTGAATGGTCGTTGATCGGCCTGGAGCGACGGCCATGAGCTCTCTTGACGTCACCTTGCTGGGAACGGGCACGCCCAACCCGAATCCCGACCGGGCCGGCGCGTCCTATCTGTTCCGGGCCGCCGATTTCCGGTTCATGATCGACTGCGGTCCAAGGGCGCTGCTTCGCCTGGGTCAGGCCGGCGCGAACGCCAGCGAAATCGACCACATGTTCTTTACCCACTACCACCTCGATCACTGGGCGGACTTCGGGCCATTCCTGGTCAATCGATGGATGCGAGGAAGCCGGACCCCGTTGCGCGCCTACGGCCCCGCCGGGCTGCAAGAGCTTGTCAACAACGTCCTGGCATTGCATCGCCGCGACCTCGAATACCGAAGCAAGATACGTGCCGGGCCGCTGGACTTGCCCGAAGTCGTGGCGACCGAGATCGAAGAGGGATTCATCTTTGATCATCAAGGACTGACCGTTGCGCCGTTCAATGTCGCCCACTATCCGATCGGCCAGCCTTTCGGGTTCCGGGTAGAGGCGCGGGACTGCAAGATCGTTCTCTCCGGCGACACGTGCCCTAACGAGAACCTGATCAGGAACGCGTTGGACGCGGATGTGCTGATCCATGAATGCGTCGATTACGATGCCTGGACCGCCATCGACATCGCGCGGGACCACATGCAGCATGCGCACACGCCGCCCGCCGAGCTGGGCCGCATCGCGACCGACGCCAGGGCCCGGCTTTGCGTAACGACACACATGCTGGCGGCGTCGCAGCCTGAGGAATTGCATCGCCAGATCCGGCAGGAATTTTCCGGCCCGCTGGTGATCGGTCAGGACCTGATGACATTGTAGGCCCCTTCGGCAGGATTCATGTTTGCCGCCCCTTCTCCGATCATGTTGACGGCCGAGTCGGCGTTGCCGGGCATCGCCATCAAGCCGACGGCGCGAGAGACTGTGTTGACGCCGACACGGGTCGCATTGAGCACTTCCGGGTCGGCCGCATCCGAAATGCCGAACCGCATGGATCGCATCTCAATGACGTACGCGGCCGGATGCATCAGAAAGGCTTTCTGCGGCAGCCTCAACCCGCCGCGCCTCTCGCCCCGGGACCGCTCGCTGCCAACCTTGGAGCAGCAAGCCTGCCCGCGGTTGCGGAACCGGCCGAGGACAACCTGCTGCCGACGCCGCTTGCAGATGAACAGACGTCCCGTCGCTTGCGCGATCCTTCTTGAGAGCGGGAAGACCCGGACGCGAAAATGCCTGACAATGCACGGGAGTTCGGTCCCTGTGAGCGGCTCGTTCCGGCGCGTTGCCGCGGGTCTTTGCCGAACCCTGCCCTGCGCAGCCTCGCTCTTTCCTTCGATGCCGGATGCGCGCCTTTGGCGCGGACCGTCCGCTGCGGCTGCACGGGACACGAGACGCACGTCAGGAGCATCACGATTGGAGCCGTATGATGGAAAGAGGACCGTTTCTGGCAAATCCGCGGTGAACCGCCGAAATCCCGCCGCTTCAAGCTGCCGCTGACAGAGGCGTCTCGATCGCCAGTTACGATGAAGGCCTCGGTGCCGGGGCGCCTTTCGTACAGGTCCGGCCGTGGAAATCAGGATCGAATCCGCTCACTGCTCGACGCACGCGCAGGACCTCGGAGCCCAACGTGCCGCCCTGTGAGGCTGGGCGTGGCGGAGGACCGGACATGCACGGACCATGGGCTGCCCGGGGCGACACGGACCCGGCCTCGTCCAGGCGCTTGTCGCCCTTCACCAACCCGTATCCACGGAACTTCGTCGTCGGAAAGAGGAACAACGCACAAGGACCGGCCGCGCCTGCATCTCGCCGTTCGCTCAATACGTGGGACCGTCATCTCTGCATGTTCCGCGTCCTGACCAGCAACATGAACACGAATGCGGAACCGATCGAGGTGGTCACGATCCCCACCGGCAACTCCTGCGGTGCAAGGAGAATCCTGCACAGCATGTCCGAGACAGTAAGCAACACGGCGCCCACGATGGCTGCCGTTGGCAGAAGCTGGCGGTGCAACGGCCCCGCAATGCCGCGAGCAAGGTGCGGCACCATCAAGCCCACAAAGCCGATCACGCCAGCCACAGACACGAACGCGGCCGTGGCCAGCGCGGCAATGAAGAACATGGTGAACCGCAACCCCTGCACCGGCACCCCAAGGGTCGATGCCGTGAGATCGCCGGTCAGGAGCGCGTCCAGCCATCGGCTGCGATAAAGGGAATAGGCAAGGATCAGCGCCAATCCGGTGCAGACCAGCGGAAAGGTTTCCCATCGGGCCAGGCCGAGGCCGCCCAACATCCAGAAAATCGCCGAATGCGCGGCGCGGCTGTCACCCGCGAAAATGAGATAGTTGGTGACCGCAGCGAAGAGGAATGACACTGCCAGTCCGGCCAGGATCAGCTTCTCCGGTGCGCTGGTTCGCAGACCGTGGACCAACCCCAGCACAATGCCCGAGGCGACGAGGCCACCGCAGAACGCCGCCAGCGGGAGTGTCCAGACGCCCAGAATGTCGCCTGTCACCGTGATGACGAAGACAGCGCCCGCAGCCGCGCCCGATGACAGCCCGAACAGGAACGGATCGGCCAGGTCGTTGCGTGTGGTTGTCTGCAGAACCACGCCGACGACGCCAAGCCCGGCACCGATCACGGCTGCAAAGAGCGCGCGCGGCAAGCGCAGGTCGAACACGATCCGATGCAGCGGAGACACGTCGCCCTCAACAAGTCCGCTGTGCAGGGCAATGGCCTCAACAACGTCGGAAAGCGGGATCTGCGTCGTGCCATAAAGCGTCGACGCCAGCAAGAGGGCGGCCAGAACAGCCGCCCCCGCGAAGTTCGCCGAACCCGACAAGGCCAAGTCAGTTCAATCCTGGATGCATCGCTTGCGCCATCCTTGTGATGGCGCGAATGTTTGCCGGGCCAGGTGTCAGCTCTTCATACCGCAGGCCGATCCAGCGTTCGTTCCTGACCGCGTCGGTCTGGGACATCACCGGGTGCTCCTGCAGGAACCTGAAGGTGTCGGCCGCGCCGTTTCCTGTCTGATAGTCGAGCAGCACCAGAAACTCCGGATTGGCCGCGGCCACCGCCTCCCATGAAGTGCGGCCCCAGCTCGTGTCGAGATCATGGGTGACGTTCACGCCGCCCGCAGCTGCAATCATCGCATCGGGAATGGCAAACTTGCCTGCGGTGAAGGGCGCGTCGGCGGGCCCGTCCAGCAGGAAGACGCGGAGCCTTTCCAGGTCCGCGGTCCGCGTTTCGATGGCGGCGAGTTCCGCCTTCCAGCCGGACACAAGCGCTTCGGCCCGGTCCCCAACCTGCATGACCTTGCCAAGGCGCAGGACGTCGTCAAACAACAGGTCCATGCTGGCGACGGGGCGATCCTTGTCGAGATGCACGCAGCTTTCAGTCAGGACCAAGGTCTTGATGCCGAAAGGCGCAAGCGTGTCGGGCGTGACATCGCCGCCGGGGCGCATGCCGTAGTACCATCCGGCAAAGAACAGGTCCGGTTCCACTGAAACCAGGTTCTCGATGGTCGGATACTTTGGCGCCAGTTCAGGTATGTCGCCGCGCAGCTCGTCGAAGTCAGGGCTGGTCTTGTACCAGCCGGTGATGCCCGTCAGGCCGACAATCCTGTCCTGCAGTCCCAGCGCGAAGGCCATGTCGGTCATGTTCATGTCGTGCACGACAATCCGCTCGGGCGCGGCATCGAAGACCAGCGGATCGCCGCAATTGTCGACGGTGATGCCGTTGGCGGCGGCGCCGCTGGCAAGGGCGGCAGCCAAGCTTGCCGGCAAGAGGTATCGCATCATGGGATGTTCCTTTCCATTAAGGTTTCGTTCCTTCGGATGTCCAGCGCGGGGATCAGGCGACCCTGATGTGCAAAGTGCAGGTAGGTGACACCGAAAATGTCATGGACACGGTCGGGCGTGAGCACCTCGTTGACCGGGCCGAACCCGGCGAGCCGGGTTGCGTTGATCAGGGCGACATGGCTGGCAAACTCGGGGATCATCACAAGGTCGTGGACGATCATCACCACGGTGATGCCCAGTTCGGCAACCAATGACAGCATGCGGCCCTTGGCATCCGGATCGAGGTGGTTGGTGGGCTCGTCCAGAAACAGGAGCGACGGGTTCTGCGCCAAGGCCCGCGCGATGTGCGCCCGCTGGCGTTCGCCGCCCGACAGCACGGCCATCCGCGTTTCGGCCAGGTCTGTGAGGCTCGTGATGCGCAGGATTCGGTCCATGTCGTCCGCATGCGCCTGGCTGGACCGGTCCGCCTGGATCGGGATTTGCCCCAAGGCCACGTAGTCGCGCAGCAAGAGCCGCCCGTCGGGCTGCTCCTGCTGGCTGACAACGGCGATCATGCGGGCGCGCTCAGTGGCGGAAAGCTGTTTCAGATTGCGCCCGCCGATCAACACATTACCCCGAGTCGGCGCTTCGGAGCCGCTCAAGAGCCGAAGGAGCGTGGTTTTCCCTGCGCCGTTCGGTCCGGCGATGGCAAGAACGGTTCCCTCGTCCACGCTGAAGGACACGTCCTGCACCAGCGCGGCGCCGTTTGCCGCATCATAGCGCAGCCTTTCGGCGACAAGGAACGGCTGCTCGGTCAACTGCCCCTCGTCCGCATCGCGGACACGGCGACCGCTTCTAGCGGGCGCGCGGTCCGCATCCTGTGCTGACTCAAGCGTGGCAAGGTCTTTCAAGAGCAGGACCTCCCTTGTCGAGCCGTGCGCCAATGACTTGCGTTCAGGTTCGGACGATGCATGCGGACATCTCTTCAGTTTTGGTGACGAGGCCGAATGAGCTTCCGGGTTGGGGCAGGCGCCCAAGGATTCGCTCACGCAGGGGAAAGGGCCGCGCCTCGCGCCGCAGAATCCCTTCCGGCGCGGCGAGACAGGGAGGGTTCAAGTCCTTGAGCGCCTCGACGCGACCCGGTTCGGCAGCATCCAGGTCGCCAAACATGTACGAGAAGCGGCCGCTGACGCTGAGTGACGCGACGCATGAGCGCTTGCACTGGCTCATGCACCGCAGGCCTCGCTGTCCGAACTCGTGATGCTGCCCCGCTCCACTGCAACACAAGATCGTCTGGGCGAGACGTGAGCCTCCACGGACGTTCCTCTGAACGACTTCATTGCCGTCTCCGCAAGTCATGCAGAACGATTGGATCGGATGGTAGCGGTTCATGTCGATTTGTTGTTATGTTATAGCATTGCCTTTAATATCTTGATCGGCTAGAAGCGTCAAGAGCGCTGATGATCAGGAGGTGCAAAATGCCGCAGGAACGAACTCGCATGACCCATGCCGAAAGGGTGCTAGAGTTTCTGAGGCGCAAGGGGCGCCCGCTTTCCGCCTATGAGATTCTGGAAGCTCTCCGCGGAGACGGCGTGACCGCGGCGACGACCGTGTACAGGGCATTGGCCAAGTTGCCTGAGGCCGGCCACGTGCACCGGATCGAGTCCTTGAACGCCTGGATTGCATGCCGCGAACCGCATCATGTGGAGACCCCGGTCTTTGAGATCTGCGATGGCTGCAGCAACGTCACGGAGCATGTGGCTTCGCATCCTGCCCGCGACATCGCAGCCCTGTCCACGGACTCGGGCTTCGCGCCCGACCACTCGGTCATCGAGATTCACGACCGCTGCAACAACTGCGGGCCAACCGTACAAAGCACTTGAAAGGACCAAAGATGGATCAACCGGCACAAGTTCCCGTCACCGTGCTCACAGGCTTCCTCGGTGCCGGCAAGACGACGCTCCTGAATCGCATCCTCACGGAGCGCCATGGCAAACGCTACGCAGTCATCGTCAACGAGTTTGGCGAGGAAGGCATCGACAACGATCTTGTCGTCGATGCCGACGAGGAAGTGTTCGAGATGAACAACGGCTGCATATGCTGCACCGTCCGCGGCGACCTGATCCGGATCCTGAGCGGCTTGATGAAGCGCGGAGACCAGTTTGACGCCATCATCGTCGAAACCACCGGCCTTGCCGATCCGGCCCCAGTGGCGCAGACCTTCTTCGTCGACCAGGATGTCGCCGACCGCACGCGGCTCGATGCCATTGTCACCGTTGCGGATGCCGTCCATCTCGACGCGCAGCTTGGCGAGCATCACGAAGCGGAGGAACAAGTGGCCTTTGCGGATGTTGTTCTGCTCAACAAGACCGATCTCGTGGAATCCGATGGGCTTGATCGGGTCGAGGCGCGGATCCGCAAGATCAATCCTTATGCGAAGATCATCCGAACCACGCGCTGCGCGGCGCCGCTGAACGAAGTTGTCGGGCTGAACGCGTTCAGTCTCGGCCGCGTCCTGGAGGTGGAACCCGATTTCCTGATCTCCGACCACGATCACGAACACGACGATGACGTCACCAGCGTCTCGTTTGTCTCCGAAACGCCGCTTGATCTCGACAAGTTCCAGGATTGGTTCGGCAATCTTCTGCAGCGGCGCGGTCAGGACATATTGCGCTCGAAGGGCATCCTGGACTTTTCCGGGCATGGCGACCGTTACGTCTTCCA
>VXPN01000249.1:0-3382 GCA_009839535.1 Boseongicola sp. SB0662_bin_57
CCCGCTCCCCGGCAATGAACGGAGTCGACTGGGTGCTTGAACGTCTGGCGGCAGGGGTGCCTGTGGATGGCGAGAGCATCGCCGCGATGGGTGTGGGCGGGCTCCTCAAGGAGATGTCTGGCCGCCCGCAGCCACGCCAGCCGAAGAAGTGATCAATTCGGAAATCCGCCGGCGACGTCGGGCAAAGGCCGGCGTTCTGTGGCTTGCAAATGCGGCGCAGAAGTTACATTGCTCGGCATCCGCAAGTCGGGCTGATCTCCTGACCGGTCCCGGGCTGCGGGCGTGGTCCAAGTGAAGGCATGGAATTCAGGATGAGCAAGCCGACTCCCGTGGTGCTCTGCATTCTTGATGGCTGGGGTCTTCGTAAGTGCCCAAGCGACAATGCTCCCGCATTGGCCGCAACGCCGACCTTCGACCGAATCATGGCCGAGTGCCCCAACTCGAGGCTCGTCACGCATGGTCCGGATGTCGGCCTTCCCTCCGGGCAAATGGGCAATTCGGAAGTCGGGCATACCAATATCGGCGCTGGCCGGATCGTTGCCATGGACCTTGGCCAGATCGATCTGGCGATCGAGGACGGATCGTTCGCGAAACGCCCGGCGCTGCAGGACTTCATTGCAGCTCTCGATGCTTCGGGGGGGCGGGCTCATCTTGCTGGACTGGTGTCGGCCGGCGGCGTTCACTCGCACCAGGCGCACATGGCCCAAGCGGCCAGGATTCTCGCCGATGCCGGCATCAGGACCGTTGTTCACGCAATTGCGGACGGTCGCGACGTTCCACCCAGATCCGCGCACGAATGCATGGCCCGCCTCCGCGGAGCCTTGCCGCCAGGCGTGGAGGTCGTTACCGTTTCGGGCCGGTATTTCGCTATGGATCGTGACAACCGATGGGACCGGGTCGAGCGCGCCTTTCGTGCCATCGTGAAAGGCGACGGCGAGGTGTCCGAATCCGAATCGGTTGCAGTGGGCGATGCCTACGCAAAGGGCATCACAGATGAATTTGTCCCGCCTACGGTGCTCGCGGGATATGGCGGCATGAATGCCGGAGACGGCATCTTCTTCACGAACTTCCGCGCGGACCGTGCCCGGGAAATCATGGCTGCGATTGCGGCGCCTGGATTTGACGCTTTCGAAACCGGCTCCCGGCCGGAACTGGCTGCGTGTCTCGGCATGGTCGAATACTCGGATGAGCACAATGCGTACATGACCAGCGTGTTCCCGAAACAGGACATCAGGAACACGCTGGGCGCGTGGGTTGCGCAGCACGGGCTCAGGCAGTTCCGGCTTGCAGAAACCGAGAAATATCCGCATGTCACGTTCTTTCTGAACGGCGGCAAGGAAGAGCCGGAAACGGGTGAAGACCGTTTCATGCCGAAGAGCCCGGACGTCTCCACCTACGATCTGAAGCCGGAAATGTCGGCTCCGGAGGTCACCGACGCCTTCGTCGAGGCCATCGAGGCAGGCTTTGATCTCATCGTCGCGAACTATGCCAATCCGGACATGGTGGGACATACCGGGGACCTTGATGCCGCAATCAAGGCCTGCGAGGCCGTGGATCAAGGGCTTGCCCGCGTCGTCGAGGCGCTCGACAGGTCAGGCGGCGCCATGCTGCTGACTGCCGATCATGGAAACTGCGAGACGATGGTCGATCCCGAAACCGGCGAGGCGCACACGGCGCATACCACGAATCCGGTGCCGGTCGCGCTCCGCGGCGGGCCGGCGCACGCGCGGCTCGCCGACGGACGTCTCTCCGATCTGGCTCCGACCGTCCTGGAACTCATGGGGTTGCCCAAGCCGGAGGAAATGACCGGAAGGAGCCTGATTCGTGCATGAACAGCCGTTCCTGTCCTTGCCAGACGGGGATTTCGATGATCGAATTGCCGTCGGCACAAGAGAATTTGAACGGATTCAATCGAGGCTGTGGTCCTTTCGGGCCAGAAACGCACTATAAGCAGGTCAGGCAAGTGCATTGCCTGATCGATCCAGTCCCGATCAAGACGCGGGGCCAATACAAGGAACAGATCATGAGGAACCTCTTTCTGGCTTCCGTCGGGGGCGTGATTTTCGGCACACTCGTGGCGACGCAGGTCACAGGGCCGTTGATTGCGCAGGAGAACGACAAGCCGACCGTTTACGAACAGCTCGACCTCTTCGGCGACATCTTCGAGCGCATCCGTGCGCAATATGTCGAGGAGGTCGATGAAGGCGAACTGATCGAGGCGGCGATCGACGGGATGCTGACGTCGCTTGATCCGCATTCATCGTATCTTTCGCCGGAAGACGCCGAGGCGATGCGCGTCCAGACAAAGGGCGAATTCGGCGGGCTCGGCATAGAGGTGACCCAGGAAGAGGGATTCGTGAAAGTCGTCTCGCCGATTGACGGAACGCCGGCCGATGAAGCGGGCATGCAGGCAGGCGACTTCATCACGCATGTCAACGGCGAGAGCGTTCTGGGCCTTACGCTCGACGAGGCGGTCGAAATGATGCGAGGGCCTGTCGGTTCCGAGATCGTCATTACCGTCGTGCGCGAAGGCGAAAAGGAGCCGTTTGACGTCTCGATCATTCGCGACACGATCAAGCTGACGGCAGTCAGGTCGAGGATTGTCGGGGAAACGGTCGTCCTGCGCATTACGACCTTCAGCGACCAGACGTTTCCGTCCTTGCAGGAGCAGTTGCCTGAAATGGTGGAGGAGGCCGGAGGACTGGACGCGGTCAACGGATTCGTCATTGATCTCCGGAACAATCCGGGAGGTCTTCTTGATCAGGCAGTCAAGGTGTCCGACGCGTTTCTCGAAGGCGGCGAGATCGTTTCGACCCGCGGGCGCGAGCTTCGGGACAGCGGCCGGTTCAACGCGGAATCGGGAGACCTGGCCGAAGGCAAGCCGATTGTCGTCCTGATCAATGGCGGCTCCGCGTCGGCATCGGAGATCGTGGCGGGCGCGCTCCAGGATCACCGGCGCGCGATCGTCGTGGGCACGAAGTCGTTTGGAAAGGGTTCGGTCCAGACCGTAATGCCGCTGCGTGGGGAGGCCGCGATGCGGCTTACGACGGCGCGGTACTACACGCCGTCAGGCCGTTCGATCCAGGCACTGGGGGTGTCTCCGGACATCATTGTCCAGCAGCCGCCACGCCGGGAAGTCGACGAGGGCGATGAGCCCGAGCAGCAGAGGCGTTTCGAGGCAGACCTGCGCGGATCCTTGTCAAATGACAGCCTCAGCGAAGATGAGCGCCGCCAGATCGAGGAGGACCGCTTGAGAGCTGAAGAAGCCGCGGAACTGCGTGACGAAGACTATCAACTGGCTTATGCGATCGACATACTGAAGGGACTCTCCACGCTGGGACCCGAATACGCCGCGGCGCTGGCGCGTCGATCCAATTGACGA
>VXPN01000249.1:3482-14508 GCA_009839535.1 Boseongicola sp. SB0662_bin_57
CTCCACGCTGGGACCCGAATACGCCGCGGCGCTGGCGCGTCGATCCAATTGACGAAGGAAAGTGCGTGGGTCGTGGCGGGCTCGATGCGGCGACCCGCGCGCATTGCAGTGAAGAAGTAGCGCGGAGTCGCGAAGCGCGGAACCGCGCACGACGATGTCGCCATGCAGTCTCGCGGGGCACGTGGCGAATCCGAAGTGGCCAATCAACGCGCGGCCCGTTCGCCTGGAGGCCTTGGCGCTGCCAACGCCTTCAATTGCAGCATGGCTGCCTTGTGTCTATATGTCCACGGCATGAACGTGCCTGGCGCCAGATCCCACGGGCAATTGAGCATTTCGGCAAGCTCGGCGCCGCGAGACCTCCTCACGGACCGGCCATCGCGGGCCGGGGCGTGGACGGCGAAGGTCATCACGCTGTTCCCGGAAACGTTCCCCGGCGTGCTGGCCGCGTCACTGACAGGCAAGGCATTGACAGAAGGGCTTTGGAACCTGGAAACCGTGGATTTGCGGCAATTCGGTGCAGGCAAGCATCGAAGCGTCGATGACACGCCATCCGGGGGCGGTGCAGGCATGGTGCTTCGTGCCGACGTCATGGGGAACGCCATCCGGCATGCCTGTCGGGAAACCGCATCGCCCCTGGCGTACCTCAGTCCTCGTGGGCGCCGCCTTGACCAGAGAATGGTGCAGCGTTTCTCGGAAGGCCCAGGCCTCGTCCTCATATCAGGTCGGTTCGAAGGTCTTGACCAGCGCGTGATCGACCGGTTCTGCATCGAGGAAGTCTCCTTGGGCGATTTCGTGATGACGGGTGGCGAGATTGCCGCGCAGGCCCTGATCGACGCCGCCGTTCGGCTCTTGCCCGGCGTGGTTGGCAACGCGGCCTCAATTGAAGGCGAGAGTTTCTCGAACGGACTGCTCGAACATCCCCAATACACGCGCCCGGCGAGCTGGGAGGGGTGCGACATTCCGGACGTCCTGACGTCCGGTGACCATCAGGCCGTGGCGAAGTGGCGCCAGCAAGAGGCGGAGCGACTGACGAGAGAGCGGCGTCCGGATCTCTGGCAGGCGTATTCCGACAAGGATCCGTAAGGGTGCGACGATGTCTGTCCTTGCAGGAGGCGCATGCGACGGTTTCGGACGTTCTTTTCCCTTGATTGCCTCCCGAGCACCCCCTATAGGGACGCGGGTTGCGCGAGCAAAGCGAAGCTCGAAAGGAAAGTTGACCTGTATCCTCCGGCGGGCGGCATGACCGGCCCAGCACACCGACCGGAGCTCTGAGGCACGAATCATCTCCCGGGAGCAGCCCGGGGCACGACAGGAGTGGGTCAGATGGATCTGATCGCCGAACTTGAAGCCGAGCAGGTCGCCGCTCTCGGCAAGAGCATCCCGGATTTCAAGGCGGGCGACACCGTCCGGGTTGGCTACAAGGTCACGGAAGGCACGCGGACACGCGTGCAGAACTACGAAGGTGTATGCATTGCACGCAAGAACGGCGAAGGCATTGCCGGGTCGTTCACCGTGCGCAAGATCTCTTTTGGCGAAGGCGTCGAACGGGTCTTTCCGCTGCATTCGACGAATATCGATTCGATTACCGTCGTCCGCCGCGGACGCGTTCGCCGCGCGAAGCTCTACTACCTGCGGTCGCGGCGCGGAAAGTCGGCCCGGATTGCAGAAGATTCCACTTACAAGCCGAAGAGCGAGGCCTGAGGAACGCGCCCATGAAGAAAGACACTCATCCCGACTATCACGTCATCGACGTCAAGATGACAAACGGCGACGTCGTCCAGATGCGCTCGACCTGGGGAGCGGAGGGAGACCAGCTTTCGCTTGAGGTGGACCCGAGCGTGCATCCTGCCTGGACTGGCGGTGGCACCCGCCTTCTGGACACCGGTGGCCGCGTGTCGAAGTTCAAGAAGAAATACGAGGGGCTGGGCTTCTAGTAGCCTGTCAAGGCACTCGCGGCGTGGCCGGGCAGCAATTGATGCCGCCATTCAGGCTTGCCACGCGTTCCAGGGAGATGCCCATGTCGCTTGAGGGAAAGTCGGCAGTCATTACTGGTTCGAACTCCGGCATCGGGCTTGGGGTCGCCTGGGCATTGGCGCGAGCCGGCGCGGACGTCGTGTTGAACTCGTTCACGGACCGAGAGGACGATCACGCTCTGGCGGCGGAGATTGCCAAGGAGACCGGGGCGAAGGCGCGCTACATTCAGGCCGACATGTCGAAGCCGGGCGAATGTCGTTCGCTGGTCAAGCAGGCGGGCGCCTGCGATGTCCTTGTGAACAACGCCGGCATTCAGCATGTCGCGGCAATCGAGGAGTTTCCGGCCGAGACATGGGACTCGATCATCGCGATCAACATGAACGCCGCCTTTCACACGACAGCCGTTGCCCTCCCGTTGATGCGAGAGGCGGGCTGGGGCCGCATCATAAACATAGCGTCCGCGCACGGACTCACGGCCTCTCCCTACAAGTCGGCTTACGTCACTGCCAAGCATGGGTTGATCGGAATGACGAAAGTCGTGGCGCTGGAGACGGCGCGCGACCCGATCACGGCGAATGCAATCTGTCCCGGATACGTCCTGACGCCGCTGGTCGAGGCGCAGATCCCCGACACCGCGAAAGAATATGGCATTTCCGAAGACGAGGCGGTGGAGCAGGTGATGCTTGTCCGTCAGCCGACGAAGGAGTTCGTGACGGTTGAGCAGCTCGGCGGCCTTGCGGTGTTCTTGTGCAGCGATGCGGCGGCGCAGTTGACCGGCACTGCAGTGTCGATGGACGGAGGCTGGACCGCCCTTTGATCCGAACTTGTCGTCGGGCCGAACCGATCTTTCTGCGCTTCTCCGGGACGGGTTCATTCAAGGATGGCATTGCCGGCCATGTCATGCCGAATGCCTCGCGAGTCACTTCATCAGGAGTCGTCGGAGCCGGCTGCGGGATTGCCAGTCCCCTCGATCGCTCTTGATGCGGCAGGCTTTCCGTCGGGATAGACCAGGCCCGCCGAGATCACGAGCTTTGCGGCGTCCTCGACCGACATTTCCAGTTCGATCAGGTCGCTCTTGGGGACAAACAGGAGAAAGCCGGAGGTCGGGTTGGGCGTCGTCGGCAGGAACACGGCGGTCTTTCCGCCTTCGCGGGCAATCTTGGCGTCAACCTCGCCCTTGGCGGCCTTGGAAATGAAGGCGATGGCCCAGATCCCCTTGCGCGGATACTCCACGAGGCATGCTCTGTCGAATGAGGTTTCAGACTGCGCGAACACGGTTTCCGCGATCTGTTTCAGGCCCTTGTAGACCGAGCGGATCACGGGAAGATTGTGAACCAGGCTTTCGCCCCAATGGATCAGCGACCTGCCGATGATTCCCTTGGCAAGCCAGCCTACGACAACGGTTAAGATCAGGAAGAGGACTACGCCGACGCCGCGGATGTTCAGCCCGACATACTGATCGGGTCTGAGCCAGATGGGCACGAATGGCAGCACCCAGCTGTCGACCCAGCCTGCAACGGTCCAGATCAGCCAGAGCGTCAGCCCGATTGGCGCGATCACGACCAGCCCTGTCAGGAACGAGCCCCTGAGCCAAGCGAAAGCGCTTCTTCGCCGCCGGACTACATGATTGTCGTAGAATCTCCTGTTCATGCGCTTTGACTCGGAATGCCCGGAGAAACTTAGGGGTTGAGAGCGGCGCTGGCAACGTCTTCTGTAGCACAACGGGAATCCGACAGCAGTTCGCCAGGAATGTCTCTCAATCAAGACTCTGGCTTCGTGCCGCCAGGACCTGCAACATGTCCGGCAGACCCGAGGAAGTTCGGGCGCTCCTCGGACAGGATGGGTTCGCAGGTCGGCACGACCGAGTCGAAGACCACGTTGAGTGCCATCTGGCGAGGAAGGCCTGCTTGAGTCCGTGGCTGCCCGCCCCGGCCGGACCTTTCGGGTGTTGACGCCGGTCTCGTCCAGGGACGTCAGCTTGCCGGCAGGGACCTTCGGCGTCGAGACCGCGGTTGGAGCCAGCAACGGCCGTTGAAGCACGGATGCGGCGAACACGCCCTTGTCCGGCGGTTCGCGTTCAGTCTTGCCAGGCAGCCCGGAAAGGAGGTTGCGCGGGTGATGCGTGCCATGGCCAGGAATTCGAGGCATGTGCCCGATCTGCTCTGGATGACAGGAAACTCACGCTGACGGACAGCGGCTGCCTGAAGTCTCCCGTCAGCGCGCTTTTCCGACGCCCTCCTGAAGGCAAGGGAGAGCGGCCACGCTTGTCCGGGACATGCCTTGAGTTGTGCCGACGGGCATTTTGCGACACCGCGGACATTCGACGGGACCCGGCGAGTCCGAACAAGCTTGCCTTCGCGCATGATCGATTGGGACTGTTCAAGCCCGTCGAATCCCGCTAAGCAGGTTCCCGCAAATCGTCATGAGACTCGGCACCTGTGTCGGGTCGCCCGCTGAATAGAACAGCCATCACATCCGGCACGGGGTAGCTCCCCGTGCCCGGCGAATAGGTGGGGTCCTCATGTTTCCTCATGACGATTTGCACGGCCCGGCACCAGCCGCGGTCGCAAATCAATTTGCGAGGAGCAATTCCAATGAGAGTACCCTTGATATTCGCCTGCACTTGCGCGCTGGCGTCCTGCGAACGCGGCAGCCCGGACATGGTCCCGCCCCCCAGCCAACCGATTTCGGACACGTCGATCATCCGCGATGCAGTCGGAGGGCAACCACTAGCCATGACGTCAGAGCAGATTGAGTCCGAACTCGTCGCGTTGCGCGACGCGGCCAGTTTCTTCCGGGCCACGGACATCTACGACAACAATGGCAACGTTGCCAGGACCGTGGACTGCTCCGGCGACACGTGCCAGCTCGAAGGCGAATCACTTTCCGTGGCCGACCTGGATACCTCGGGCGTGACCTTCGAAGCGGTGATGACCCGTAACGGCCTGCCAGTATTCCAGGCTGCAGGGGAAACGGCTCTGGCGGACCGTGGGACTCGGAGAAACATCTTCTACGGCGCGTGGATGGACGACGGCATCTTTTGGTTGCAGTCCAATCGCCGGAGGGACGCCGACGGGCAGACCACGGCGTATGAGGCCTTCGGCGCGACTATAGGCGATGCGACGGGCGAGAGGCTGACCGGCAGCGGAACCGCCACTTGGACCGGCATCATGTTCGGCGTCAATCGTTCGGAAAGCGAAGGATATCAGGGCGATGCCGAGATCACGGTGGACTTCGCTGACGCTGATGCCAACGTGGCCTTCACGAACATCCACGAAGCGATCACGGGAGTCGCACAGAGCGACATCACGTTCAGGGACGTGCCCATGACACCGGAGGGTTTCGCTTTGGGCGCACGTCCAGGCAACCGTATTGCCGCCGCCTTCTACGGTGCCGGTCACGCCGAGGTCGGTGGCACTTTCGAACATGACGACGTGTTTGGCGCATTCGGCGCCACGAAAGACGAATAGCCATGGACTGCCAGGCGCCTCGCCCGCGATGACGGGCGGGGCTTGCCCGGTCACCCGGAGCCTCGGCAACCCGTCATTGTCTTCGAACAAAAATTCGAGGTCGGAGGGCATCTCATTCCCGGATAGGCTGGCCCCTGCATTTTCGGACCGGGCAACGGACTCGCGTCGCCGCCTCTGGACGCCGCAAGGTCAATGCGGCCGGCTGAGCGGCTGGCGCCTGAAATGCGCATGAACGGGCTTCCCGGAGCGACATTCGTCTTTCGGTCCTGGCAATTTGTGCCCGCCAAACGGGCGGGAGGTCACGCGCCCAAAACCGAGACAGGCCGCGATTCACGGGTTCCAAGCGCGGGGCATCGAACGGCCTTGGGACACGTTTGTCCCGACCGGGCGGAGACGTGCGTTTGGGCTGGTTTCGTGCTTGGCTGCCGCGGCAGCGCGCAGGACGTGAGTCCTGATCAACCGGTCGCGTTGCATGAACAGTGACGCGCTTTCCGGCCAACGCTTTTACTCTTTGTTTCCCCCGCCGAAAACAGAGCTTTGTTGCCGCAGTGGCGCCGCTAAGCAATTCAATTTCTGGAGTGGAGGAATGCTCGCGGGTCTCCGGCACGTCTGGCTGCTGGCCGGAAACGCGGGCTTCGAGCGCACGGTGCGAAATCCGGACTTCAATGTCGGGAATCATCACGGCGGTTGATCGGATCCGTCGTGCGTATCTTGGAATTGCATACGAGCGAGGACGACCAATGAAACTGAATTCCGCACTTGCAGCCGCGGTGTTCGTGACGCTCGCAACCGCAAGCATGGCCCAGGCAGAATGGCCCGAGCGGCCAGTCACGATCCTGACTCCTTGGCCACCGGGCGACATCGAAGACACCATCGCTCGCATGATTTCTGACAGGATGGAGGCAACCTATGACGTCCCGGTCAAGGCTCTCAACAAGCCTGGTGGCCGCGGCGTTTCGGAGCAGGCATTCTCGTCTTCGCATTTGCGGGTGTCTACACCGCCAACTACAATCTGAACGACTGCTACCTCGCGCTGGCATTTGGCCTTGGCGGCGTGGCTTTGCGGCGCGCCGGGATGCCCATGGTTCCGGCTTTGTTGGGGGCGGTGCTCGGCCCCATCCTCGAAAGTCGCCTGCACCAGGCCCTTGGGACATCGGGTTCGGCATGGGAGTTCCTCGAACGACCGATTTTGCTTGTCTTCATTTTCCTCATGCTGCTGGCCATCGGGCTGGATTTTCATGCGCTTCGGCGGAATCCCCGCTCGTGATCGATTGACAAGGACAGGGAATCCTAGGCGCTTCTTCCTCCAGACATGAGCCAGTCAATGTAATCGGCGGGATAGGTCTTGCCGAGAGTTTCAAGCCGATCGAGGTTCCTTTCGCTCCACCTGCCATGCCATAGAACCCGCGCAGGGGACTGTGGCGATGGACAGGTGCCCTTTCGAGATCGAATGTGGCCATGCACTTCCTCCCTCCGACGGCTTCCCCAAGGGCAATCGGGCGATGCCCATTCACTGCCGCACGCGCTGGACTGCGTTTCGGGCGGACATTGCGATGAGCGCCAGGATGATGATCAGGAAGACCAGGCTTACCGGGCGCGTGACAAAGATCGTCATGTCCCCACCTGCTGCTCCGATGCCTTGCCGGAAATAGCGTTCCATGATCGGGCCAAGGACAAGCCCGAGGATCATAGGCACCATCGGAATGTTGGCACGTCTGAGCGCGAACCCGAGGACGCCGAAGCAAATTGCGATGATCGTGTCGGACAGTCGGTAATTCGACGAAAACGTGCCGACCATGACAAGACACATTATGACCACGCCCAGGAGCCTGTCATTGACGGTGGAAAGCTTGGCGATCCACTTCGTGCCAACCAGCAGCAACGCGACGATGACGAAGTTCATGATGAACAACGTCATGTAGAGCCCGGCGACGAATGCCTTGTTGTCCTCGAAGAGCGTGGGCCCCGGATCGACGCCATGGACAATGAAAACGGTCAGCATCAAGGCGGTGAAGGCTTCGCCGGGGATGCCGAGCGACAGAAGCGGTACCAGAGCTGCGGGGGGCACGGCGTTGTTGGCCGTTTCCGACGCGATGATTCCCTCGGGCGCGCCCTTGCCGAACTTTTCCGGCGTCTTCGATCCGGCGCGGGCCGAGGTATAGGCGAAGAACTGGGCGAGGAACTCTCCGACTCCCGGAAGCACGCCCATTCCCACTCCCAGTCCGGCGGAACGGAACAAGGTCTTGGGATAGCGGAACACCTCGATGAAGCCGCTGAGCATGCGACGGTCGAATTCGGTATTGGTGTCCTTGACTTGCCTGTCGGAGAAAATCAGCGTGAGGGACTGGCTTAGTGCGAAGAGACCGAGAACCATCGAGATCAGCGGCACCCCTGCCATCATCCACGTTGTGCCAAACGTGTACCGGGCCGAGCCATATGCGGTCTCCAGCCCGATGGTCGAGACAAACAGCCCTGCGCCGAGCATCGCAAAGGAGGCGAACTCGCTGCCGCGATGAGCGACCACGACAAGAACCATCGCCAAAAGCGCGGCCATGCCGAGGTCGACCGATGTGAGGTACTTGGACAGTGCGGCAAGGGGCCAGGCGGCGAGCGCCAGAACGCTGACGGCAAAGACTCCGCCAACGAAGCTGGAAGAGTAGGCGAGCGCCAGGGCACGCTGCGGCTCGCCATTCTTGGCCATCGGATAGCCGTCATAGGTGGTCAGCACGTTTACGGCCGTTCCTGGAGTGTTGATCGTGATTGCCGGAACGGCTCCGCCGTACCATCCCGCCGCATACAGCCCCATCAACAGCGTTATCCCTGCAAGCGGCTCCATGGTGTAGGTGATTGGCAAGAGCAGCACGATCCCGACACCGGGGCCAATCCCGGGTATGGCGCCAAGGATGATGCCGAGCACGCTGCCGCTTATCAATGCAATCCAGATCACCGGGTCGGCGAGTTGCTGCGCGCCTAGTGCAATTGTCTCCAGCATCAGAGGATGCCCTGCCAGGACACGGGCAGGGCAAGCCACTTGAACAGCGCGGGCCGAGGAAACCAGATCGAAAAGCCGACGCGAAAGATCAGGACCATGGCGACTGTCGTTCCGAGCGCGATCAGCACGAGACGCGTGCCTCGGAAGCCCGCCGTCGTCGTCACCACGCTCGCAAAAATGAGGATCGACAGCGCGAACCCGAGCACTTTCATCAACATGACGGCGCCGATCATGCAGCCGGAGATAAGCAGAATCTGCCCATAGACACGCACGGTCCTTCCGACATCGACCGTTTCGCGCCGAGCGACGAAGAACGCGATGGCGGACGCCATGATGGTCATGATGAGCGCGACGGTCGGTGCAAGTGCCGGCTCGGCCCACCAGCCACCGGACATTGCGGTCTGGCCCATCGAGCCCGGCGTCGTCTGCCAGCCGACCATTGCCAGCAGGACGACTGCGGCCACGAACATTGCGCCGACAAGGAAGCGGCCGCCGGTCGGCTGTTCGCTGAACGGGGACTCGTTTTCCTCTCGGTCGCCTGACATTGGCGCCTATTTTGCCAGGAGGTTCTCGAACCGGGTGTAGAAGGCTTCCGCAAACTGCGCTGCTTCATCTGCAGGCATCCACTGAACCACGGCGCCTGCGTTGGCCGCGACTTCCTGCGCCTCGGGGCTTTCCACCACGGCTCTTGCAATGCGCGAAATCACCTCGCGCGCCTCCGCCGGCGTGTCCTTGCGCACGAAGATGCCGGTCCAGCCGGGCGTGGAAATGCCGGGCACCTGCTCTTCGAGAGTGGCGACATCTGGATAGATCGGAATGCGCGCCGTCGTGTAGGCTGCGAGCGCCTTTGCTTCTCCGCTGGTCAGGCAGGGTTTCAGCAGGCCACCGCCAAGAGTGACATCGATTTCCCTGTTCAAGATCATTTGGCAGGTCGTTTCGTCGTACGCCGTGATGCTGGAGAACTTGAAGCCAAGCTCTTCGGCCATCTTCAATGTCTGGAGCGCAGGCGGACCGTTCAGGCCAAAGACACCCAGGCTGACGTCGTTCGACTTGGCGTGCTCCGCCAACTCCGTCAGGTTGTCGTATGGTGCGTCGGCATGGGCCGCCAGCATCATCCCGTAGCCGATGATCACGGCCAGAGGCTCGAACTCGCCCTTTTCGTATTCCGCATTGCCGCGAATTATGTGAGCAGAGATGATATTGGCGGTAAATACGCCAACGGTGTAGCCGTCTGCAGGCTGGTTGTACACGTGGGTGGCGCCAATCAGCCCGCCGCCACCCTTGATGTTGACGGTGGTGGCCGGCACGCCGGTTTCCTTCCTGAATGCATCCGAAATCATGCGGGCAATCGTGTCCTCGATGTCGCCGGGAGGCCACGGCACCACGAATTCCACCGGGCGTTCCGGGTATTCCGCGCGTGTCATGCCGGTCATGGCGACAACCGCGAATGCGATCGAAGTCAAAAGCTTAGCCATGTATTTCATAATGCTCTCCCTGTCTGTTGGCCACTTTCGCCGGAGGTCCTTGACATTGATTAGAGTAGAAAACTTCGCAGCGTTTCAGAAGAAAGATTTTCTTTCTCATGACTGAATGCCGGCTTTTGTGGACAGCCCCATGAAGGCGACCATCCTGTCCTCGGTCTGGGCACGTCTCAAACGGCGGAAAGCTCGAATTCACCCGGATCAGGCGCATCCATGCCGTCCTGGGATCGACACGGGTTCGACGCCTCTTCGGTCTCACAGCAGGATTTCAGCGAGATCGTGGCCGACCGTCATCTTGCCGTTCCAGGTCTGCCGGACAAGCGCCTCGAATTCCGCAGGTCCGGTCAGTTCATCGTCCCCGGGCGTAAAGTGCTGGACCACGAGGTGCCCAACGCCCGCCTCTGTCGCGATCTGCCCGACGTCGTCCCCGAACGTGTGCCCTGCGATCATGTGTTCCATCAGGTTTGGCTTGATGGACTTCAGGCGTTCGCACATCCTTTCCGTTCCGGCGCGATGCATGACTTCGTGCACCAGAACGTCGGCCCCCTTCGCGAATTCGGCCAACGGCGGGAAATAGCTCGTGTCCGAGGAGAAGACCACCGTGTCTTTCGGCCCCCTGACCTTCAGGGCGAACGTTTCGGTCAGTGGCGGGTGCACCACGCGCAGCGCGTCAACCTCGACCAGATCGTCCGTGAAGACATGGCCTTCCGTGTACTCTGTCACGGCGAACATGTCGCGCGGATCCTGCTGGCGCTCGTCAGCCATGCGCACCTCTATGTCGCAGGCCATGGCGGCAAGGAAGTCATCAACCAGCTTCCTGACGCCTTTCGGGCCGTAGACCTTGATCTGGCGCTTTGGTGACGACACCCATGTGGTGTGGAGGAACGGCCCAAGTTCAAGGCAGTGGTCCGAATGCAGATGCGTGATCAGGATCGTATCCACGTCAGCAAGCGAGAATCCGGCTTCCACGAACTGCCGCGTCACGCCCATGCCGCAGTCAATGACATACGGGCGCCCTGAAATCTCGATGACCGATGACGACGGCCAGCTCGACCCTGTCGTCAGGCGCGGGCCGCCCTTGGTGCCGAGAAGGATGATGCGATCAGCCA
>VXPN01000430.1 GCA_009839535.1 Boseongicola sp. SB0662_bin_57
GACGCCGTGCGCGAAGCCATGTGGGGCCAGGAATTCCCCAACCTCACGGGCGGCACGGCCGTGATGGGCGTGAACCACCACCTGTCGAAGCCGGTGCTGATCGGCGAAATCCAGGCGGACGGCCAGTTCGACATCATCAGCCAGACCGAGGAGGTCCCGGGCGACGCCTGGACCGACTTCCTGCCGGCATCGGCCATGCTGACGTCGAACTGGAGCGAGCTGGGCTGCGGGATGTACGACACCGGGACAGCGACCTGCGTCCAGATCAAGTCCAACTACTGATCCGCGAATTCTCCGGCCGGAACGTCCCGGCCGGAGTCCTCCAGGTGGGGCGCCATGAAACCGATCATTCTGGCCGTGCACGTGCTGATCGTCTCGACCGTGGCAACGCTCGCCGAAACCGGTCCGATTCAGGCCATCCTGCAGGAGCATGGGGACCTGATCGTCAAGAGTTCGCGCAAGACGATTGGACCCGCAATCGAGGCCGTCGCCACCAGCGGGCTGCCCGAAGCGCAGTCGGTTCTCCAGGCCTGGCAGGTCAAGAGCATCTGGATGAGAAAGTCGGACGGGCTGTTCTTTCTCGGCGAAAGGATCGATTCCAGGACCTATCGCCTGATCGATTTTGACACCGGCGGAACGGTGGGCGAGTTTCCGAAGCGAGAACTGAAGAACATCAAGCCAAACAGCGGGATAAGGGCGTTGATCGGAACGGCCCTGGTGCAGTTCCAGCTCCTTGATCCCGATCCGGACCGGCGACGGGAGGCGCTGGACGCCATCGAGCGCTCACCGGACGCGAGCCTTCTTGCCCCGCTCCGGAACTCGATCGAAGGCGAAAGCGACGCAGGGGTCCGTGCACGCAAGATGCGAATCGAACGGCTTCTGACCATTGCCCACGGGACCGGCGTCGATGAGCGCGTGGCAGCCATCGAAGAGATGTCGACCGATCTCGGCGTCGACGTGCGCGCCACGTTGAACCCGCTTACAAGGACCGAGGTCAAGGCCTTCGCGGGCGAGATCCCCGACGGCCTGAACGTGGCGCGACGCCTGAGTCCGGGAAGCGACGACCTTCCCCGCGAGGAGGCATATGCGCTTCTGGTCGCCACCGGCCTGGCCCCGGCCACGGTCGGTCGCGACGCGGTCCGCGAGGCGCTGATCGCCAATCTACAGGACGATGCGGCAGGAGGCGTTCAGGCGGGCGAGCTTGGCGCTGACGAAGCACGAATGCGCGCATACGGCGTGCTGGCCAGAGCGGGCGCGGTGCCGCCGCTTGTCACCGAAGCCGAGATCGACGCCGCGCTTGACGCCCACGTCTTTGCGGCGGTCTACGCTGAAGCCTCGCCCGCAGTTGCCGCCGCCGCCGAGTCGGCCCTTGCCCGGATCGCGAACCGGGTCGGCCTTTCCCAGGGCGCCGATCTGGCTCTCGACGCCCTCTCGCTCGCCTCGATCTACTTTCTTGCCGCGATCGGCCTTGCCATCACCTTCGGTGTCATGGGCGTCATCAACATGGCCCACGGCGAGTTCATCATGATGGGCGCCTATACCGGCTACGTCGTGCAGCAGTTCGTTCCTCACCATACGGTCTCGATACTCGTCGCGGCACCCCTGGCCTTCGCCGTCACTTTCGGTGCGGGCGTGGCGATGGAGCGGCTGGTGATCCGCTGGCTCTACAACCGCCCGCTGGAAACTCTCTTGGCGACTTTCGGCATCTCCATCGCCCTCCAGCAGCTCGCGAAGAACATCTTTGGCACACAGGCGCGGCCCCTGACCTCGCCTGGCTGGCTCGACGGGGCCTGGGTCATCAACGACGTGATCTCGATCTCGCACATCCGGATCGCGATTTTCGTTCTGGCGCTCGTCTTTCTTGGCATCTTCCTGTTCATCATGCACCGAACCCGGCTCGGGCTGGAGACCCGCGCGGTAACGCAGAACCGGCGCATGGCGGCGGCCATGGGGATCAATCCTGACAGGGTGAACATGCTGACCTTCGGGCTGGGCTCCGGGATCGCCGGAATCGCGGGAGTGGCAATCGGGCTCTACGCAAAGGTAACCTCGGATCTTGGTGCGGATTACATCGTGCAGAGTTTCATGACTGTCGTCGTTGGCGGCGTCGGAAACATCTGGGGCACCCTTCTGGGGGCCACCGGCATCGGCTTCCTGCAGAAGGGGATCGAGTGGTTCAATCCTTCGAACACGCTCGCCGCCCAGACCTACATGATCATCTTCATCATCGTCGTCTTCATCCAGCTCCGCCCGCAGGGGCTGATCGCCCTCAAGGGCCGGGCGGCGGGAAACTGAGCCATGTCGCAAAGCGTTCTTGCCCGGAATCCCTCCGTGCTGGTCTTCCTTGCCATTCTCGGCCTCTTCACGCTTGGCGTGACGCTGATGTCGGAGTGGGCGGGGTCGGAAGTCGTCTCCACCTCCTTTGTCAAGACGCTGGGCAAGACGCTTTGCCTCGCCCTGGTGGCCGTGGCGATGGACCTGGTCTGGGGCTATGCCGGCATTCTCAGTCTCGGCCACTTCGCGTTCTTCGGGCTTGGCGGCTACATGATCGGCATGTGGCTGATGTACGAGCGGACGCACGGCATCGTCGTCTCGTCGCTCGCCGAAGCGCCGATTCCGCCGACCGAAGCCGAAATCGTCGGCGCCATCGGCAACCAGATTTTCGGAGTCGTGGGATCGCGCGAGTTCCCCGCGATCTGGGCATTCGCGGACAGCCTCGCGCTGCAGCTCCTTTTCGTCGTGCTGGTGCCGGGTCTTCTCGCGCTCGCCTTCGGCTGGCTCGCCTTCCGCTCCCGCGTCACGGGCGTCTACCTCTCGATCCTGACGCAGGCGATGACGCTGGCGCTGGCGCTCTATCTCTTCCAGAACGACAGCGGCCTTCGCGGCAACAACGGGCTCTCCGGGCTGCAGAACCTGCCGGGGCTCGACCACGTGCCGCAATCGAGCGTCTCGATCTGGTTCTTCTGGGCCTCCGCCGGCGCTCTGGCCTTGGGCTATGCGCTTTCCGCCTGGATCGTTTCGGGAAAGTTCGGTTCAGTGATCCGCGGCATCCGCGACAACGAGTCGAGGGTGCGCTTCCTGGGCTACCCGGTGGAGGCCTACAAGCTCTTCGTCTTCACGGTCACGGCGATGATCGCCGGGATCGCGGGGGCGCTCTACTATCCGCAGGCGGGCATCATCAACCCGGCGGAAATTGCGCCCATCGCCTCGATATATCTTGCGGTCTGGGTCGCCATCGGCGGACGCGGCCGGCTCTACGGAGCGGTGATCGGCGCGGCCTTCGTCAGCCTCGTCTCGTCGTGGTTCACCGGCGGCCAGGCCCCCGACGTCAACCTGGGATTCTACACGATCAAGTGGGTCGACTGGTGGCTGGTCCTCCTCGGCCTCAGCTTCGTGGCGGTCACGCTCCTCGCGCCGAAGGGCATCGGCGGCCTGGTGGATCTCTGGACCGGCCGGCAGGCACCCGATCGCCACGGCGCAGACCTGGGTCCCGACGCCGGTTCGCTGCGCGAGGCGGAGGCAGAACGGTGAGTTCGCTTCTCGAGGTTTCCGGCGTCTCGGTCTCCTTCGACGGCTTCAAGGCGATCAACAACCTCAGCTTCGCCATCGGCGACGCGGAGCTGCGCGCCATCATCGGACCCAACGGCGCAGGAAAGACAACCTTCATGGACATAGTCACGGGCAGGACAAGGCCGGACGAAGGCCGGGTTCTGTGGGGCGAGGCGAACGTTTCGCTGCTGGGACTCTCGGAGGCGCGGATCGCCCGTGAAGGCATCGGCCGCAAGTTCCAGAAGCCCACGGTGTTCGAAGACCAGACCGTGCTGGAAAACCTGCTGATGGCGCTTCGCAATGCACGCGGGCCGTTTCAGGTTCTTTTCTACCGGCCCACGCCCGGGGATCTTGACCGGGTGCACGAGCTGGCCGGAGAGATCGGGCTCATGGACGCGCTTGGCCGCAAGTCGGGCGAGCTGAGCCACGGCCAGAAGCAATGGCTGGAAATCGGCATGCTGCTCGCGCAGGAGCCAAGGCTGCTGCTGGTTGACGAGCCTGCCGCGGGCATGACGCCCGCGGAACGCGAACACACCACCACGCTGCTGGTCGCGGCGGCGAAGTCCCGCGCGGTGGTGGTCATCGAGCACGACATGGAATTCGTGCGCCGCCTGGGCTGCAAGGTGACGGTCCTGCACGAGGGAGCGGTCCTGGCCGAAGGCAGCCTTGATCACGTAACGGCGAACCGGAAGGTCATCGACGTGTACCTGGGACGCTGAGCGATGCTGACGACAGCCGATCTCACCCTGCACTACGGTCACTCGCAGATACTGAACGGAATCTCGTTCAGGGCGAATGCGGGCGAAATCACCTGCATCATGGGCACCAACGGCGTGGGCAAGACCAGCCTGATCCGCGCGATTTCAGGGGCTCATCCACGCTCCGGCGGCAAAATGATTCTGGATGGCGAGGAACTGGGCGTGCTGCCCGCCCACGAACTTGCGCGAAGGGGCGTCGGCGTGGTGCCGCAGGGGCGCGAAATCTTCCCGCTGCTGACTGTGCGGGAAAACCTCGAGACCGGATTTTCCTGCCTGCCGCGATCGGAGCACCGGATACCGGACGAGGTGTTCGAGATGTTCCCGGCCCTCTCCAGTTTCCTGGACCGCAGGGGTGGGGATCTCTCGGGCGGTCAGCAACAGCAACTGGCCATCGCCCGCGCGCTGATCACCCGGCCCAGGCTGCTGCTGCTGGACGAGCCGACCGAGGGCATCCAGCCCAATGTCATCCAGCAGATCGGCGAGGTGATCCGCAGGCTGCGCGAGCGCGGCGACATGGCGATCGTGCTGGTGGAGCAGTATTTCGACTTCGCGTTCGATCTGGCAGACCGCATCGTTGTGCTGCGCCGCGGCGAAATCATCCATTCCGGCGCAAAGAACTGCATCCCCCGGGACGAGTTGCTGTCGAAAGTGTCCGTTTAGGCAAGGCAATGCCGCCTGGCCCTGACAATCAAGGCAGGCGCGGTCAGTTCCGTGCCGGACCGAACAGGGCGGCACATGCAAGGATCACGCCAGCCACCGTCCCGATCATGCCTGCGGCACTCACCGCATTCTCCGATCCAAGCCAGGCCGGCCCGCTGCCCGCGAGCGTGAACCCAAGCGTCGCCGCGATGAGCGCGAAGGCGACGGACCAAGCCACCTGGGCGCCAAGGCGGTTCGTCATGAGGCGCGCGGCAGCCGGAGGGCAGATGAACATGGCGATCACGATGATTGAGCCAACGGCGTCAAACGCCGCAACGGCCGCGAGCGCCGATGCGATCACGATGCCAAGCCCGATTGCCCGAACCGGAAGTCCAAGCGTCCGCGCAAAGCCTTCGTCGAAGGTGGAGATCGCAAGCGGACGCCAGAAGACGGCAAGGCACAGCGCGATGACAACGGTTATCAGGCTGATCCGGAACAGTTCGGGTGGAAGCCCGGCAAGCGCCACCGGATCCACGAGCGAAGCCCAGCCGGTTGCATCCAGCCAGATCAGGCTCTCGAGATTGCCGAACAGGGCATGCTCGACATCAAGATGGACGCCGGACGTGTCGGATTGCTCCAAAGCCAGCACGCCAGCCGCGAACATGGCGGTGAACACCACGCCCATTGCAGCGCCGGGCTCGATTCGACCGAACCGGCGAATGGCCTCGATCAGCACGACAGCCACGACGGCGGCAACGGCGGAACCGAACAGCATCGGCCAGGTCGAGATCGTGCCGGTCACCAGAAACGCAAGCACGATGCCCGGCAGGACGACGTGGCTGATCGCGTCGCCGACCAGCGCCTGCCGTCTCAGGACGAGGAAGTTGCCGGCCAAGGCGCAGGACAGTGCTGCCAGGCTCCCGATCAGCAAGGGAGTCAGCGAAAAGGTGACGAAGTCCTCGCCGTTCATTGGACGGCCTCCGGCGGGCCTATCCTGTGATCGATCTCCGCGATCTGATCGGCCGTCAGGACGTCTTCGATCTGGGTCAGCCCGTCGTAGCGGGCGGCTGCCAGCTCGAGCTCGGGCGTGGCGCGCGCAACTTCCCACCGTTTCTCGTCCCGGAGCGCCCGGGCAGCCCGTACGGCACCCTCTCTAGTCGGCATGCCGTCCGCCCGGGCGAGACCTCTGGCCTTGAGCAGCCGAATCGTCAACGGCTCGTAAATCGGCTGGCCTTGGGCCAGGGCCAGCAGCCCTTGTCGCATGTGGACACCAGCCTGGAACCGACGATGGCGGACAAGCGACGAGAGCAGGCCGCGGCGCGGCGCGAGTGCCATCGAGACCGCGAACAGGCAAAAGCTCACGAGGACGATCAGCGGCCCTGTCGGCAGGTCGGGCGCACTGGCGGAAAGGCCGGCGCCGAGCCATGCCGCGATTCCGCCGAAAGCGCCGGCAAGAATCACGACCAGTTCGACCCGGTTTGTCCAGAACCGAGCCGTCACGGGCGGGATGATGAGAAGCGCGACGACCAGGATGAGCCCCACGACCTTCAGTCCGACGACAGTGACACCCAGCACCAGCCCCATCATTGTCAGGTCGATCCGGTCAAGACGCACGCCGCTGGTGGATGCAAATCCGGGATCGAAGGACACTAGCGACATCGGGCGCCGGAAGAGGAAGACGAGGGCGACGACGAGCAGGCCGCCAAGCGCGATCAGGATCGCGTCGGAAAGGAGCATGCCCGCGGTGGACCCCAAAAGGAAGTTCTCGAGGCCGGCCTGCCGTCCGGTCGACATGGTCTGGATGACGGTCAGCAGGACAATGCCAAGACTGAAATGGGCCGACAGGACCGCGCCGATGGCGGCGTCTTCGGAGAGGCGCGTGCGGGAGGAAAGCCACTGGACGGCGAACAGGCCGGACATCGCCGTGACCGCGGAGCCGGCAAGCAGGCCAGGCAGGTGCCGTCCGTCATGCCCCGACAGCGTAAGCGCGATGAAGGCGATGCCTATGCCGGGCAACGTCGCATGTGCAATGGCGTCGCTGACGAGCGCGCGCTTGCGCAGGAACAGGAAGGTTCCGGTAACGCCCGCAGCGAATCCGAGCAGCACGGCGGCGACGGTCACGAGCGTGGCGTTGTAACCAAGCTGAAACGTCAGCGCGTCACGCAGCATCGGTCTCAGGCGCGCGTCTTCTGCGGATCCCGCATGCCCCGCTCCAAGCGCCCGCCATAGGCCGTGTCCAGCGCCTCCTGCGTGAATGCGACCCCGACCGGCCCGTCGCTGATCTTGCGGACGTTCATCACCAGCACGTCGTCGAAATACTCTTCAACCGTCGACAGGTCGTGATGTACCGCGACCACCGTCCTGCCTTCCGACCGAAGCGCCTTGAGCACCTTGATGATCGCCCGTTCGGTTGCCGCATCGACTCCTGCGAAGGGTTCGTCGAGCAGGTAGAGCATCGCGTCCTGCGCAAGTGCGCGCGCCAGGAACACGCGCTGCTGCTGCCCGCCCGAGAGCTGCCCGATCTGGCGCGCAGAAAAGTCCGCCATGCCGACGCGCTCCAGGGCGGCCATGACCATGTCCTCGTGATCGCGACCGAAGCGTCCAAGAAGGCCAAGACGCCTGTAAAGCCCCTGTGCCACGACATCGACAACCCGTGCCGGGAAGTCCCAGTCGACGCTTGCACGCTGCGGGACATAGGCAACGCGGTCACGGCTCCCTGCAAGCGTCCTTCCAAAGAACGTCGCCTGTCCCGCAAGCGGCTTGACGATGCCAAGAGCCGCCCTGAGCAGCGTGGACTTGCCGGCGCCGTTCGGCCCGATGATCCCGGTGATCCTGCCGGACCGGAACGTGGCGTCCACGGAAAACACCGCCGGCTTTCGGTCATAGGCAACCGTCATGCCACGAATGACGAGGGGGCTGTCCCGCGTCGCCCGTTCGCGCATGTCGCGCATGGTCACGTCTTCAAGCCGTGCCTGCATGGTGTCAGCTCCCTGCACTCAACCGTCCTGACATTCCGCGTGGCGGGACGTTGCCGCCCAGACCCTTCGCGATAACGGTCACGTTGTGATCGATCATTCCGACATAGGTGCCCTCGTAAGTCCCTGTGGCACCCATCGCGTCCGAGTAGAGCTCGCCGCCAATGCGGACATTCCAGCCGGTCGCCGCCGTTCCTTCGGCAAGTGCACGGACAAGCCGGTCGGAGACCGAGCTCTCGACAAAGACCGCCGCAATCCGGCGTCCGGCAATGAGATCGACAAGCTCGGTCATCCGGTTCAGGCCGGTTTCGCTCTCGGTCGAGATGCCCTGGATTCCGACAACCTCGAAACCGTAGGCGCGGCCGAAATAGTTGAACGCGTCATGCGCCGTCACCAGCACCCGTGCAGCTTCGGGCACGGTCGAGAGAACCTGGGAGCTGTAGGCAGCCAGCAGCTCTAGCTCGGCGAGAAACGCGTCCGCGTTGGCGGCAAATGCAGCAGCGCCGTCCGGGTGCGCTGACATCAGGGCATCGCGCGCCGCGAGGACCGCAAGACGCCAGAGGCCGGGATCCATCCAGACATGGGGGTCAAAGCGGCCCGCGTAGTCGTCATGCGCGATCCTGCGATCCGTCGGCACCGCCTCGGCAAGCGCCACGACCGGAACGCGGCGAGCGAGTTCCGTAAGCACGCCCTCCATCTGTGCCTCGAGATAAAGCCCGTTCCAGAGCACGAGATCCGCCTTCGCCGTTGCGACGATGTCCGTCCGGGTCTGGCGATAGGAATGCGGATCGACGCCCGGGCCCATCAGGGCCTTGACCTCGACAAGGTCGCCGCCAACCCGGCGCGCCGCATCAGCCACCATGCCTGTCGTGGCCACCACCTTGAGCGGCCGGCCGGGAGCGGCGGCGGCAGGGACCGACAGGCCGGCGGCAAGAAGGCCGCTGCCCAGCCCCTTCAGCAATGCCCGTCTCGTGACCATCGAATCGCACAACCTGTTTTGAGAATAAGTCGCAATTGCGGCATACTTGCGACCCGTTCGCAACAAAGTCAAGCCCTTTGTCCCTGCCGGCCAGAAATTCCCGGCCTTGACCCTCCAGTTGCTGGAATCTTTAAGTCATCGAGCATGGAGGACACGGTTCAGTCGACGCAGCGTTTCCGGGTCACGGGACTCCATTGCGCGTCCTGCAAGGCGCGGCTGGAAGCTGCGCTCGCCGCCGTTCCGGGCATCCGGGAAGCACAGGTCAATCTCGCGGATGCCAGCGCAACGCTCTCCATGCTAGGCTCCGTGACCCCGCTCAGCATTCAGGACGCAGCAGAACGTTCGGGCTATGGAATCGAGATCGACTCCGGAAGCCTCCCCGAACAGGACGAACGGGAAGAGACAGCCCGGCTCGCACGCGACACGCTGGTTGCCGCGGCACTGGTCCTGCCGGTCTTCCTTGTCGAAATGGGCGGGCATGTCTTTCCGCCCGTGCATCACTTCGTGGCGCAGTCAATCGGACTGCAGGCAAGCTGGATGCTTCAGTTCCTGCTCGTTGGGGTCGCCCTGGCACGACCTGGCCGCCGGTTCTTCGAGAGCGGCGTGCCGTCCCTGCTGCGAGGCCACCCCGACATGAACGCCCTGGTCGCGCTGGGCACCTCGGCGGCATTCGGGTTTTCGACGGTTGCAACGTTTCTTCCCTCACTGCTCCCGGCCGGCGCACGGGCGGTCTATTTCGAGGCGGCGGGCGTGATCATCGTGCTGATCCTCTTCGGCCGGTTGCTGGAGGCGCGGGCCCGGGGCAAGGCGGGCTCGGCAATCCAGGCCCTGATCGGACTGCAACCGCAAGCTGCACGGGTCGTGACCGAAAGCGGCGAGGAGGATCGCCTGATCGAACGCCTTCAGCCTGGCGACCTCGTCCGAGTACGCCCTGGCGAGCGGGTTCCGGTGGACGGGATCGTCTCGGAGGGCAGTTCGCTGGTTGACGAGAGCATGCTGACCGGCGAACCCCTGCCAGTGCACAAGGGTGACGGCGACGCCGTCACAGGTGCAACCGTGAACGGCGAGGGCGCTCTCCTGGTACGGGCGACGCGGGTCGGTCGCGACACCGTGCTGGCGACGATCGTCCGGATGGTGCGAGACGCGCAAGCCGCGCGCCTTCCCGTCGAGGCACTGGTCGACCGGGTCACCGCGTGGTTCGTGCCAGCGGTCATGCTGGTCGCTGTCGCGACCGTGGCGACCTGGCTTGCCTTCGTGCCGGAACTCGCACTTGTCGCCGGCGTTTCAGTCCTGATCATCGCCTGTCCCTGCGCCATGGGACTCGCCGTGCCGACATCGATCATGACCGGAACGGGACGCGCCGCGGAACTCGGCGTGCTGTTCCGGCGAGGCGATGCGCTGCAGCGCCTGAGCAGCGTCGACACGATCGCCTTCGACAAGACGGGCACGCTGACCGAAGGGACGCCCCGACTGACACACGTGCAAGTTGCCAAGGGCTTTGAACGTCCGGAGGTGCTCAGGACCGCGGCGGCGGTCGAGGCACTGTCAGCACATCCCGTCGCGCAGGCCGTCACGAATGCCGCCGAGAATTGGCCGGAGGCTGAAGGTTTCCAGTCCCTGTCCGGTCGCGGCGTCGTGGCGACGGTCGGCAACCAGCTCGTGCGGATCGGCTCGGCGCGGATGATGACCGAGGCCGGAATTGACATCTCCGCGCTGGCAGATGCGGCCAAGGCACGCGCCCGGCTCGGCGAAACCGCGTTCTTTGTCAGCATCGGCGCCCGGCTGGCAGCCATTCTGTCGGTCGCGGACCCGGTGAAGGACACCGCCGTCCACGCAGTCGGCGACCTGAGCGCCGGTGGCCACAAGGTCGCCCTGGTCTCAGGCGACGGTCGCGATGCGGCGGAGGCAATCGCGCAGCGGCTGGGGATAACGGATGTCTTCTCGGACGCGCTGCCGGAAGCCAAGGCTGCCATCATCCATGATCTTTCGCGCCCGGGCATGCTTGCCTTTGTCGGCGACGGCATCAACGACGCGCCCGCACTCGCGACCGCGGATGTAGGCATAGCCATTGGCACCGGCACCGATGTCGCGATCGAATCCGCCGACGTGGTCCTGACGTCCGGCGATCCTCGAGGAGTCGTCACGGCCATCGGCCTCAGCCGCGACACGATGCGGAACGTCCGGCAGAACCTGGCCTGGGCCTTCGGTTACAACATCCTGCTGATCCCGGTGGCGGCGGGCGCGCTCTACCCTGCATTCGGCATCCTGTTGTCTCCAATGCTTGCCGCAGCGGCCATGGCGCTTTCCAGCGTCGCCGTCGTGACCAATGCGCTCAGGCTGCGCGGCTCGGAAGGAAAGTTGACATGAACATTGGCGAAGCGGCCAAGGCCGCCGGCCTGCCGGTCAAGACGATCCGATATTACGAGGAAATCGGCCTGGTGCGGCCCGCCCGGAGCGAAAACGGATACCGCGTGTTTGCCGAATCCGACCTCCACAAGCTGAACTTCCTCGGACGGTCACGCGCGCTCGGCTTCTCGATCGCGGATTGCCGCGCGCTCCTCGCGCTTTACGAGGACGGAACGCGGCCAAGCGCGGAAGTGCGCGAGATCGCCGAGCGTCATCTCGCAGGCATCGAAGGCAAGATCACCGACCTCCAGTCCCTGCGAGACACGTTGGCCCATCTGGTCGCAAGCTGCGCAGGCGATGCGAGACCGGACTGCCCGATTCTCGACAATCTGAGCGGCGACTGACTCGGGCAGCCAGGCCGGGCGGAAGCGCGTCGGCCCATGCCCGGATCTCTGCCGGGCGCGAACATCAAGGGCAAGTGCGAGTGTGTCCAATCGGCATCGAAGACACGGGACGCCGCCGGCATGGCCGCGCGGCCTTCTTGGAATCGTCGCAAGGGAGTGCTACAGCTTTGGCATTCAAGCGCGGAAGTCTCCGGTTTCGCGCAACAGGCAAAGGAGGACAAGGTCCTGTCACAAGTCAAGGACGCGGTCCGTGGCGAGGCCGCCGAGAACGCCGGAACTGCCGTGTCCGGCAATGCCAACATCCTCACGAGCGAATCGCTCGTAGGCGTCATCCTGACATCGCTGAACGACACCAAGGCCAAGAAGGTCGTGAAGATCGACCTCCGCGGCAAGAGCCAGATTGCGGACTGGATGGTCATCGCCTCCGGCGGTTCGTCGCGGCAGGTGACGGCCATTTCCGAACATCTCGTGGACAGGTTGAAACAGGATCACGGTCGCCTCTCCAGGATCGAGGGAAAGGATGCCGGCGACTGGGTGCTGATCGACCTCGGAGATGCAATTGTCCATGTCTTCAGGCCGGAAGTGCGCGAGTTCTACCAGCTCGAGAAACTATGGATGACGCCGGGCCAGGCCGCCGCGTCCGGCACGTGAGTCTCCACGCGCAATGAAGCTGCAAGTCGCGGCAGTCGGTCGGCTCAGGCCTGGCCCCGAAGCCGACCTCGTCAGCGACTATCTTGCACGGGCCGGAAGGACCGGAAGGCAGGTCGGAATCGGCCCCGTGGACATCCAGGAAGTCGAAGCCCGGAAGGGCGGCACGCAGGAAGAGGCCAGGCTTCTCGCGAAAGCGACGGCCGGCACGAAGCCGCTGGTGGTGCTTGACGAGCGCGGCACCTCTCTGAATTCACCCGGCCTGGCAGCGAGACTCGAAGCATGGCGCGACCTCGGCCACCGTCAGGCCACCTTCGTCATCGGCGGCGCCGACGGCGTCGCGTCGACGCTCCGGGATCGGGCAGACCTTGTCCTCAGCCTTGGACCCATGGTCTGGCCGCACATGCTGGTGCGCGTCATGCTGGCCGAACAACTCTACCGCTCGGTTTCGATCCTGTCGGGCAGCCCGTATCACAGGGAGTGAGCGCAAGGACCGCGCCGCGGCGCAGGCAGCCACCCGCAAGCGCACCTGGCGGGATTCATGTCCAATGGCGCCGAGCCGTCACCCGCCACCGTTCACGCAGCGATGCCGGGGGCGTCTCCCTCGATGATCTCCTGGATTCCTGCGAAACCCGGACGTGCCCGGTCCCTCGCCTCTGATCGGGGCGATCCCGACCCGGCGGGGCCTCCATGGCAGATGCATCCACCCGATTGCGAAGTTCGGCTGCCGAACGGGCCGGGCCGGGCGCAGCTCCTTGGCCAACCCTCGTCCAGGCACGCCGTCAGACTGCCATCGTGGCCTCGACGGCGGATTTCCAGCGGGCGTATTTCGCGTCACGCGTGCCCGCGGCCATGTCGGGGACGAAACGGCGCTCGAATGCACGGCCGGCCGCGAATGCCGCTGCGTCCGGGTAGACGCCCGCCTTCATGCCGGCGAGCCAGGCCGCCCCGAGCGCTGTCGTCTCCAGCACCTCGGGCCGGTCGACGGGCATCCCGGTCACGTCCGCGAGAAACTGCATGGTCCAGTCGCTGGCCGCCATGCCGCCATCGACCCGAAGGACGCCCCCGGAAAGAGCGGGCGAATCCGCCTGCATCGCCTCGAGAAGATCGCGGGTCTGGAAACCGACGCTTTCGAGGGCCGCGCGCGCAAGTTCGTTGGGACCCGAGTTGCGGACAAGGCCGAAGACCGCGCCACGGCAATCGGGCTTCCAGTAGGGCGCACCGAGGCCGGTGAAGGCAGGCACGAGCGTAAGCGACTGTTCCGGGTCGGAGGCTTCGGCCATGGCCTGGGTTTCGCCCGCCTCGGAGATCAGCTTCAGCCCGTCGCGCAGCCATTGCACGACGGCGCCTGCGATGAAGATCGCGCCCTCAAGCGCATAGGTCGGCTTGCCTTCGAGCTGATAGCCAATGGTTGTCAGCAACCTGTTTTCCGAGCGCACGGGAGCGGCGCCCGTGTTGAGAAGAGCGAAGCACCCCGTCCCGTACGTGGACTTCATCATGCCGCTCTCGAAGCAGGCCTGTCCGACGGTGGCCGCCTGCTGGTCGCCCGCAACACCGAGAATGGGGATGGAACCTCCGAGGACATCCGGGGTCGTGGTGCCGAATTCCGCTGCGCAGTCACGCACCTCCGGCAGCATCCGGACCGGAATGTCCAGCAACTCGCACATTGTCGAGGACCAACGCCCCTCGTGGATGTCATACAGCATCGTCCGAGCGGCGTTCGTGGCATCGGTCACGTGGGCGGCGCCACCCGTCAGTCGCCAGATGAGCCACGTGTCGACGGTCCCGAAAAGCAGTTCGCCGGCAGCCGCGCGGTCGCGCGCGCCATCAGCCTGATCGAGAATCCACTTGAGCTTGGTGGACGAGAAGTAGGGGTCGAAGACCAGTCCTGTCTTGGCCGTGACGGTTTCCTCATGTCCCGCCTTCACCATTTCGGCGCAGTAGCCCGACGTGCGGCGGTCCTGCCAGACAATGGCGTTGTGCACGGCTCTGCCGGTTGCCTTGTCCCAGACAAGCGTGGTCTCGCGCTGGTTCGTGATGCCGA
>VXPN01000475.1 GCA_009839535.1 Boseongicola sp. SB0662_bin_57
AAAAGCGACGTGATATCAACGATCTGCGAATCGCGTCAGCACCGTAGGTGCGGGGCTGGTGTGCGTCGCGCAATATCTGATCGCGCATTTCGCAATCGCTCGTCGAATGCGCTTGGAAAGACGCAATGGTCGTCTGGTGTGCAAAGCGGAACTCTGCAGATGGCAATGTATCGCCGCCGAAGTCGCTGCGTGTCTGCGCACGACGTTCTCGGGTGGGCGTGCCCCGGATGCAGGCCTGCCGGTCTCCAGGCGCGACAGGGATGCGCCTGACGCGTCGATGTCCTTCGTGCCGTCCATGAACGATCAGGTTCGGGCGATCATCAGCAAACCGAGCGCGAGTTGATACCGTGCTCGTCCAGGAATGCACGAAGTCGCGATTCCTGCGCTTTGGAAAGAGGCCAGGACGACGGTGGACGCGTCGACCCGCAATACTCGCCCATCAGGGCCAAGGCGGCCTTCACGACCGATACGTTCGTGCCGCCCATTTCCGCCGCGCGGAGCTCTTCGAAGGCCCGAATGCCGTCGATCAGGTTCGATGCATTGTCGTGGTTCCCTGAATCGAGCGCGCCGTGAATCTCGGCGGAACGGGCCGGCCAGACATTGATGAGGCCGGAAGTGAATCCGCGGGCTCCGACGGCATAGAACTGCGGAGCCCGGACCTCTGCCAGACCGCAGATCCAGACGATGTGACCCGGCGAGGCGGCCATGGCTTGGGCCAGGTTCTCGGGTGACGGCGTTGCCCACTTTACGCCAACGACGTTATCGGTTTCGCACAGGTCCACAATCGCGCGTGTGCCGATGACGTCGTTGCGAAGGTAGAGCAGGACCGGAATGCCTCGGGCAGCGTCCGAAACATGCGCGACGTAGTCTTTCAGGCCCCTGGGCGAGACGAACGGATCGGGTGGCTGGTGGACCATGACCGCTGCGGCACCTGCCGCAACGGAAGCGCGAGCCAATGTACATGCCTCAGGCAATGAACGTCCGACTCCGCCAATCAAGGGCGTGCGCCCGTTGATCGTTGCAGCGGCGGCATCCACCATTGCCAATGCCTCGTCGATCGTCAGGCCGTAGAATTCGCTCGTGTTCCCGTTGATCGTCAGCGCGTGAATGCCCGCCTCGATTGCCCGGTCCACGATGGGCGTGAGCCGGTCGGCGGCAATGTTGCCTTCCTCGTCAAACAGAGTGACGAGGATTCCGGAGATTCCGGTCAGCGGGATGATGGGAGCCATGCAAGTCAGCTTTCTTGGATGCCGTTGCCGTAGCATGCGCCGCTCTGCCAGAGCGCGGCCACGCCGTGGTCGGGAGGACGGTATCGCGCTTCACGAGGACATGGAATCCCGTGCCTTGACCCAATCGCTGGACCAGTTCCGCGCCGGATGCGCGTTGAATGCGATGACCGCCCATGGGGTCGCTCGATGGGCAAGTGTACTGCGCAGACCTTTCCCTGGATGGCGACAGGACGCCCGGCGCTGCCACTCCGCTTCGCCGAGACGCATTCGACGTCTTGACATGATCTTGCACTTGAAATTCCGGAAATTCGTAGCTTGCGGCTTGCACCGAAGACCGGTTGCTGTCGGACCCCGTGGCGAGCAGGTCCTGAGTGTCTCTGCCGGTCGGGCTCAATCCGTCGTCGAACGCGCTTTCGTGGTCATTTGCCACGCGCAGGGAGATCAACTAGTCAATGGTGAACAAGCGTTCACATCCCCGGGGAATGCCGGCCATCGAGTTCCAAAACGCCGCCTTGCACGATCTGGTGCGCCACCGGGCTTCGGTGCCGCCCTCATCCAGCGAGACGCAAGTTGCACATGTGGGAGGAATGGTGACGAAGCATCTTCGCAATTTGCCGTTCGGGGATCGGTCGCCGAACCCTGACACCCGTCGAAGCGACCGTGCAGGTGCGAATGCCCGGTCCTTTGCAGCCGAGCGGTGGGCAGCTGCGATTCGTGTCGCCGCGTCGCAGTTGCCTTGCATGCGTCACGCCATTGTTTCAGTCCTTGCTGCCATCTTGGTTTCTGGGCCGAGCTTCCCGTTGAACGGCGCATCGGCGCAGGCGATCGGCGGCAGTTGGCGGGGCCTGACGGTATCGCAGGAATTTCGCTGCAGCCCTTATGCTCGTCGAGACTATCCCTATCCAAGATCTGCGGAGGCGGCGGTCATCGCATCGATGGATGGTCGCGTCTACGGACCCTATACCGGTCGCTACTTTGCCAGCCGCAGACAGACCGATGTCGAGCACATCGTCGCCATTTCGGAGGCGCATGACAGCGGGCTCTGCGCAGCCGACCCTGCAACCCGTCGACGATTTTCCGGGGACCTGCTCAACCTGACCCTCGCCGCACCGGAGGTGAACCGTTGCGGACATGGCGGCAAATGCGGCCACGACGCCGGGGATTGGCTGCCGCCAAGGAATGCTTGCTGGTTTGCCGGCCGGGTCGTTGCCGTCAAGCTCAAGTACGACCTTGCTGTAGACATGAGAGAGGCGGCGGCGCTTGAGCAAGTGCTCTCAGGTTGCTTGTCCACCGAATTGGTGTTTGTGGAAGGAGAAGTCGTGCCAGAGGCCAAGAGACCTGCCACGCAACAGACCGGGAAGCCCGATGGCACGGTCGATGCACTCGGCCTGTACGACGACAACCGAAACGGGCACATCACCTGCGCGGAGGCACGGCGACACGGCATTGCGCCTGTGCCCCGAGACCATCCTGCTTACCGCTTCATGACGGATGGAGACGGCGACGGAGTCGTTTGCGAGAGGCGCGGAGAGACGGCAACAGCGTCCGGGAAGCCAGCCGTGCGAGAGCCCGGGAATTCCGCCAATTCGGTCGGTGCGCTCGGCCTGTACGACGACAATCGAAACGGGCACATCACCTGCGCGGAGGCAAGGCGGCATGGCATAACGCCAGTGCCCCGCGGCCATCCCGCCTACCGCTTCATGACGGACGGAGACGGCGACGGAGTCGTCTGCGAGTAGGCCGCCCATCGGCCGCGTCAGGCCGCTTGAAGATTCGGCCAATTCCCTGATCTGACAATGGCGAGGATTCGTCCGCTGATGCTGAACACGGGCGGGGTCTGCTGCAATCCGGAGGCATTTCCGAGCTCGCGTGTGCAAGCATTGAGCGGTTCGTGCCGGTCACGGATCGGATTCGGCCAGTAGCGCTGCATTGCCGCCGCTGGCGGTCGTGTCGATGCAGATGCTGCGTTCGTTGCAGAACGCCATCGGATCGTTCAATTCGGTGATGAGTGGGACAATGGGACCGTCACGTGCCGCGAGCGCCTTTCGCAATTCGAACCGGGCATCGTCCGGCATCAAGGCAGCGGCAACGGCGTCAATCTGCAGGGAGCCAAGGGACGCAGGACTCTCGACGCTGCCTTGAAGAACCCGAACCGGCAGACCCGAGCCGGAGAGGCGTTTCAGCGCCTGGAGTCCGGCTGCGGAAACGGCCACGACCCGGTTCCCGGCCGCGAGTGCCTGTACAGCCTGAGCAAGGATTGCTCCCGTACCCGGGCCGAGGCAGAGAATCGTCCCCTTTGGCCGAAGTTCCAGTTGGTTGGATTCCCCGGTTGGTCCCGGCAGGTCGAGAGGACCGGCGGCGACGGCTGCCGTCCCGGACATATTGGCCGTGGAGCCTTCTCGTAGCTGTGCGCGAAGGAGTGCCATACGTTCAGCGGGCTCTGTGACGGGCGCGGAGGAGAGCTGCTCTATCGCTTCCTCGATTTCCGCCAAACCGACGGGCTTGCCTGGAAGGCGCACCTTGCCGGGATGCCGAGACCCGATGAACAATCGCGAAAGAAAGTTCGGTCCGCCCGCCTTGGGGCCGGTTCCCGAGAGCCCGTGCCCTCCAAAGGGTTGTGAACCGACCACGGCACCTACCTGGTCCCTGTTCACGTACACGTTGCCTACGTCGATGCGATCCAAAATCCGCTGGACGCGACGGTCGATCCGCGAGTGAAGCCCGAAGGTGAGTCCGAAGCCCTTGGCGTTTATCTTGTCGATTACCTGGTCGATCTGGTCGCCGTCAAAGGATGCCAGATGCAGGACGGGCCCGAACACTTCGCGCTCGACATCCTCGATGCCGTCGACGCGTATCAAGGTTGGCGGAACGAAGAACCCGCTCGCCGGTATCGGCATCCGCTTGATGACCCGGCCCGCGGCGGCCTGTGCATCGATGTAGGCAGTGATGCCCTCGTGGGCTTCCGCGTCGATGACCGGTCCGATGTCAGTCTCGATCCACCTTGGATCGCCAATCACCAGCGTGTCGATCGCGCCTTCGATCATCTGGACGAGCTCGGCCTCGATGTCCGCCTGCACGTAAAGCGCCCTGAGCGAGGAACAGCGCTGTCCGGATGACTGAAAGGCGCTGCGCACGATGTCGCGTGTGGCTTGCTCGAGCAACGCGGTGGAATCAACGATCATCGCGTTCATGCCGCCCGTTTCGGCGATCAGCAGGGCGTCCGGCGCAGTCTCTGCCAGCTGCCGGTTGATGACGTGCGCGGTGTCGGTCGAGCCCGTGAAGCAGACGCCGCCGATCCGGGAATCCGCGGTCAGTTTGGCGCCAATTCCGGAACCTTCGCCGGGCAGGAACTGGATCACGCCGTCCGGCACCCCGGCCTCGCGCATCCAGGCTGTCGCGCGCGACGCGATCAGCGGCGTCTGCTCTGCGGGTTTTGCTATGGCCGCATTGCCGGCGGCAAGCGCCGCCGCGATCTGGCCAGTGAAGATGGCAAGCGGGAAGTTCCACGGGCTGATGCAGACAATGACGCCGCGCGCCACACAGTTGTCGCCCGCCCGCTCGGCCTCGTCCGCATAGTACCGGAGGAAGTCCACGGCCTCACGTATTTCAGCCACCGCGTCGATGAGCGTTTTCCCGGCCTCGCGAGCAAGAAGGGCGAAAATCTCGGCGGCATTGGCCTCGAAAAGGCCAGAAATCTGACGCAGGACTTCTGCACGCTTGCGTGCTCCAAGGGACTCCCAGGCTGGTTGTGCCTTGATTGCGACCGTCACGGCTTCGGCGGCACGGTCGGGATGCGTTTCGACAACTTTTCCGACAATGTCATTGGGGTCTGCAGGGTTGACGACGTTTCGCGCCTTTCCGTCATGAGTGCACGGCGAAAGCGGTGCGGCGCTCCATTGGAAGGGAGCCTGGAACGGCTCTCGCCCTGCGTCGATCATGGCGAGATCGACCGGATCCGTGATGTCCCATCCCCGGCTGTTCGGACGAGGCGCGAAGACGTCCGACGGTTTCGGCATTGCCGGGTTCGGGGCGAAGTCGGCCGCTTCGGCCGCGGCAAGCGGATCGCGGGCGATCTCTTCCGCGGAGACCGAGGAATCAACGATCTGATGCACGAACGAGGAATTCGCCCCGTTCTCCAGAAGTCGCCGGACCAGGTAGGCCAGCAGATCCTTGTGGGTGCCGACCGGCGCATAGATGCGGCAGCGCGTGCCCTCGGACTGTCGAATCAGGTCGTGAAGCGCGTCGCCCATGCCGTGAAGCCTCTGGAACTCGAAGGAGGACCGGTCGCCGCTGGCCATGTGCAGGATTGCGGCGACCGAATGGGCGTTATGGGTCGCGAACTGCGGATACACCCGGTCTCTCATGGCCAGAAGCCTTCGCGCGCCCGCCAGGAAGCTGATGTCCGTATGCGCCTTCCGCGTGAAGACCGGGTAGTCCTTCAGCCCGAGCACCTGGGCGCGCTTGATTTCCGTGTCCCAGTAGGCGCCCTTGACGAGCCGGACCATGATTCGTCGGTTCAGTCTGGCAGAGAGGTCGTAGAGCCAGTCGATGGTTGGCATTGCACGGCGTCCGTAGGCCTGCACAACCACGCCGAATCCGTCCCAGTCTGCAAGCGCAGGATTGGCAAGCACGTGTTCGGTCACGTCCAGCGAAAGATCCAGCCGATCTGCCTCTTCCGCGTCGATGTTGAGCCCGATGCCTGCTTCTGCCGCTGCCAGCGCCAGCGGCAGAAGGCGTTCGGCCATCTCGGGCAACATCGTCTTCGCCTGACTTCGCTCATATCGTGGGTGCAGTGCCGACAGCTTGACTGACATGCCGGGATTGTTGCGGACTTCGCCGTCCCTGGCCTCATGTGCGATCGCGGAAATTGCCGCCTGGTAGGCTGCACGGTAGCGCTCGGCGTCGTGTTCCGTGCGGGCAGCTTCGCCCAGCATGTCGAAGGAATAGGTGCAGCCTTGGTCCGACACCATCGCGCCGCGTTCAATGGCGCTCTCGATGGTCTCGCCAAGAACGAACTGCGCACCCATTTCCGCCATGGCGTGCCCGACGGCGGTGCGAACCACGGGTTCGCCCAATCGGCGTACGATGGCGTGGAGCGTGCCGGCGACGCCTTCTCCGTCATCATCAAGAATCCGGCCCGTCAGCATCAAGGCCCATGTTGAGGCATTGACAAGAATGGAGCCGGAATCGCCGACATGTGCCGCCCAGTCATGGGGCGTGATCTTGTCGCGGATCAGCTCGTCGACCGTTCTTGCGTCCGGCACCCTAAGCATCGCTTCCGCAAGGCACATGAGCGCGACGCCCTCCTTGGTCGAAAGCCCGTATTCGGCCAGGAAGGCCTCCATCCTGCCAGCCTGGCCGCCGGCGCGCACCTCGTTGACGAGGCGAGCCGCGTGCCCGCCGATGGCGGTCCGATCGGTGGCGTCAAGCGCGGTCGCCTCGACCAGGCTGCGGACCAGCGCCGACTCCTCGGTCAGGGAGGATGCTCGAATCTTGTCGCGGCTCATGTCAATTCTCCGTCAGGGCTGGACCGGCATCTGCCCAATGCCAAAACGGCCTTGTTAGGGTCGGCAAGGCCGTCTTCGGTGCCATGGTCAAAAGAGTACCGCAGGCCATCGGTCATCGCAAAGGCCAATGGCCACGCGGGAGGTTGGAGTTAGCCGGCCGGGTGACGCCTCCATCCAGAAACCTGACGACTCCGCTGCAAGCCCCGCGAAGGCTTCTGTTGAACCCGAAAGGATCCAGACGCGACAGCCCTGGTTGTTGATCTTGCCGCGCTTGGTTTCGGCTCTGCCGCACCGGCTGGCGGAATCCGTCGTGTCCTGACGTTACACATGCGCGAGATTGCCCGAGCATCTTGCCGATGCCCGCGAGCGCGTCCCGTTGCAAGGGCCGGGCAATCCTCACCGACGGCGACATCCGGGCATCAGCGACGCGCCTGGCCGATTGCGCTCACGCCGATGGCGGCGAGGATGACCAGCCCCGTGGTCAGGTCACGGAAGAAGGGATCCGCATTCAGGATGTTGAAGCCGTTGTTGATGAGCGCAAGCAGGAAGACTCCGGCCAGCGAACGCCAGACGGCGCCCTGACCGCCATAGATGCTGGTGCCGCCGAGAATCACTGCGGCAATGGCCTGCAGTTCCATCCCCTGGCCCGCGGAGGCCTGGCCCAAGGCCACCCTGCTCGTCGTGATGATCGAGGCGAGACCTGCGGCAAGTCCTGCAAGCGCAAAGGTGGCGATCTTGATCCGGTGGGTGCGGATGCCTGACAGGATTGCGGCCTCTTCGTTGCCGCCCACGGAGAAAATGCGGCGGCCGAAGGTGGTGCGGGTCAGAAGGAAGGTCAGGATCAGGGCGAAGGTTACCATGATCCAGATCGAGTTGAACACGCCAAGGAATTTTCCTCGACCGAGCCAAATGTACGAGTCGATGCGCACCGAGATCAGGCGACCGTCGGAGATGACGATCGCGACACCCTTGAAGATCAGGCTTGTTGCGATGGTGGCGAGGAAGGAGTGCACGTTGAGCCGGGTGATCACCATGCCGTTCACCACGCCGAGGACCAGTCCGATCAGCGGCGCGAGAAGAAGCCCCAGGTAAGGATCGACATGGAGCGCGATCCATGCGGACGTGACCGAACCCACGGCAAAGATCGCACCGACCGAGAGGTCGAAGCCGCCCACGATTATCACCAATGTCATGGCTGACGCCATGATCGCCAGCGGGGCGTTCTGGTTCAGGATGTTGAGGAGGTTGCGCAGGGTCAGAAAGCTGTCGGACAGGATCGTAAGCGCGACCATGAGCGCGACGATCAGGATGAGAACGGCATAGGTCTGCAAGAACCTGAGCACCTGCGCGCGGGTCATGTCGAGCCTCCCTCAAGGCCTTGATGCCGGAAGAGCGCAGCCAGGATTTCGCTCTCGGACACGGCATCGGGGTCGATTTCCTGCACGAGGCGTCCGCGATCAACCAGCCAAGCGCGGTGCGCGAGGCCGAGGACCTCCTCGATTTCCGACGAGATCAACAGTACCGCACTGCCGCTCGCTGCCAGTTCGCAGATGGCTGCATGGATCGTCTCGCGCGCGCCGACGTCTACGCCACGCGAGGGCTCGTCAAGAATCACCAGTTTCGGATCGCCCTCCAGCCACTTGGCCAGCAGCACCTTCTGCTGATTGCCGCCTGAGTAACGTGACACATCGCCATCGATTATCGCGGGACGCACGCTGAACCTGTCAATCAGTTCACGCGCGCGCCGCCGCTCACGCCGCGTCGCCATGACGCCGAACCGGGCGAATCGTCGCAGATGAGGCAGGATGATGTTGGCACGCACCGGCATGCTCATTACCAGCCCCTGCCTCCGCCTGTCCTCGGGAACCATGACGATCCCAGCCTCGGTCGCGGCACGGATCGTGTGGTCGAGCCTGCGGCCAAGAAACGCGATCTCGCCTGTCGCCCGGTCCGCTCCTATGATTGCACGCGCAATCTCCGAACGGCCGGAGCCCACGAGCCCGATCAGTCCCATGATCTCGCCGGCGCGAATGTCGAGCGCCTCCACGTCGACCCCGTTGCCCTTGAGGTTTCGCACCGAAAGCGCGAGCTCCGAAACTGCCTTGCGCTTCGGCGGATAGAGCGTTTCGGTCCTTTGCATGCCCAGCATCGCGCTGACCAAGTCCTGCCTGCCCAGTCCCGTGCTGTTCTCGGTCATGACATGCCGGCCGTCACGAAGCACCGTAATGCGGTCGCAGACCTCGAGCACATGATCGAGAAAGTGACTCACGTAAATGACTGTGCGCCCTTCTTCGCGCAGTTGCGCCATGATTCGATGAAGTTGCTCGATTTCCTCGCTGGAGAGCGACGAAGTAGGCTCGTCCATGATGATTACCTGCGCCTCACGTGCCAGTGCGCGCAGAATCTCGATCTTCTGTTGGTCGGCAATCGGCAGTTCGACCGTGAGCGCGTGGGGATCCAGCCTGAGGCCGCTGGACTGCATCACTTCTTCGAGTCGCTCGGCCTCGTTGCGGTGCAGGACGCCCCAGCGGTGCTCTTCCAGTCCCATGAAGACGTTCTCGGCCACCGTAAGGTGAGGCACCAGCTGCAATTCCTGGTGCATGATCGCGACCCCATGGGCAAGTGCTGTCGGCGGATCCCAGCGACCGACCCCTTGGTCGAAGACGGCCAGCGACCCGCTGCTGGCCTGGTAGTACCCGCCCAGCACCTTGCCAAGTGTCGACTTGCCGGCACCGTTCTCGCCGATGAGCCCGTGAATTGAACCGGCGGCGATTTCGACGTCGATGCCCGAAAGCACTTCGACGTCGCCAAAGCGTACCGTGATCCCTTGCGCTGTCAGGGCGGCCTGCGTCATCGCGGCAACGATGCAGCCTCATCAACGGTTCCGTCCGCCCCGATCACGACCCCGTAGTCACGCCACGCCGCTTCCGGGGTAAGGAACCCCTTCTTCACGTCCCGTGCCACCTCATCGTGCGGGCGCTGCATCGGATCGCCGTTCCCACCGCCACCGCCGGTCTTCGTCTCCACGACCGTGTCGGCACCAAGGCCGCGTGCCGCCATCTTCAGGAGCGATTCCTGCCTGCCGTCGGGTTGGGTGATCGTCACCTCGGGACCCGCTCCGTCGCCACCGCCGTTCAAGCCCCAGGCCGGCGTGTGCGAACGTTCGAACCAGATCGCGCCGAAGCAGTCCTCAAGCGCGCGATAGCGGCGCACTACGCCACAGCCACCACGCCAGCGCCCGGGACCGCCACTGTCGGGACGAATGGAGAACTCTTCGAGGCGAACCGGGAACTTTGTTTCCATCACCTCAGCCGGAATGTTGCGGAATCCGCCGTTCACCAGGTTGATCAACGCGCTTTCCCCGTCGCCATCCGCACGGCCACCCCAGCCACCGGCGGTCGGTTCGATCGACATCCATTGGCCGCGCCGCTCGTCCACCGAGAAAAACCCCGCCACCATCGAGTCGCCGTAATGTGCCGCGGTCGAACGTTCGGGCATGGCCTCGCTGAGGCAGGAGATGAAGAGGTCGGCCAAGAGCCCGAGCCCGGTGAAATACCACTCGCAGGCAGCGGGCTCCCTGGCATTGAACATGCAGTCCTCGGGCAGTACGACTTTCATTGTCTCGAAGGAGCCGCCGGTGATGGCCCGGTCGGGGTTGATCATCGTCTTGTAGGCCAGTCTCAGGAGGCTCTCCGTCTGGCTCGCCCCGCAATTGACCGAGCCTGGCACCGAACCGGAGGTTCCGGTGAGGTCGACGATCACTTCCTCGCCCCTCACCGTGAGCGTCAGCGCAACCTTGATCGGCTCCTTGCCGACTCCGTCGTCGTCGAGATAGCCCTCGCGCGACCATGTTCCGTCCGTGATCGCGGAAATCGCGGCGCGATCAAGCTGGCGCGCCTGTTCGAATATGTCATGACAGGCGGCGCGATAGGTTTCGGCCCCGATTCGGTCGAGCAGCTGGGCGAGCCGCCGTTCGCCGGTGCGGATCGCCGCGATCTGGGCGCCGAGATCGCCGATCGTGGCGTCCTTGAACCGCGTGTTCAGCCGAAAGTGGTCGTACCATTCACGGATTGGTTCGCCTCGCGAAACGATCCTCGTCGGCCCGAGCCTCAGCCCTTCCTGGAAGATGTTCATCGAACCCATGACCGAGCCCGGATCCATGGCGCCGATATCGTTCCAATGCGCCCGGGCTGCACCGAAGCCTACAAGCTCTCCATGGAAGAAGATCGGTCCGATGGCGGTGATGTCGTGCAAGTGCGTGCCCTGCATGTAGCTGTCGTTCATCACGAAGATGTCGCCCTCGCAAATGTCATCGCCGTAATAGTCCTTGACGTGGTTCACGCAGACGTCGATTGCACCGATGAAGAGGGGCACACCGGTCGACTGGCCGAGCATGTTGCCTTGCTCGTCCATCAGCGCCACCGCCGAATCCTTGCCCTCGTATATCACGGCAGAATGGGCCGAGCGCCAGAGCGAGGCATTCATGTCTTCGGCACAGGAGATCACGAAATTGCGCACCACTTCGGTGGTCACTGGATCGGCCTTCCTCATGACGTGCCTCCCTTTGTCAGGACCAGATGCCCGCCCTCGGCCAGACGTGCCTGCCAGGTGGGAGGCAACAACGTGGTGGCCGTGGCTTCCTCGATGATCGCGGGACCGTGAACGATGCGGTCAGTCGCGATCGCATTGCGGTCAAGTATTTGCGTTGCCTGCGCCGCCCCGTCAAAGTAGACGTCCCGCGCCCGTGCGGCCTTGGCTGCGAGCGGCGCCGGTGGAGCACTCTCGGGTCGCGGGAGATGCCCGAGAGCGGCAAGCCGGATATTGGCCATTTCCACCCGGTTTTCCGGGCTGTTGTGGCCGTATTGCCGCGCATAGGCGGCGTCAAAGCCCTTGCGCACGCAATCCATGTCGATAGGGCCGTCTGCCAGCGGGATCGTCAGAACGTATTCCTGCCCATGGTAGCGAAAGTCGATCGCACGTTCAAAACTGATGTCGTCGGGCGCGATGCCCTCCGCGATCAGGTGATCGCGGCCCCGCCCCGCAAGGGCCTCGAAGGCATCCTCGAGGCGCGAAAGCTCCATGCGATCCCAGAAACCGTAGAGCGTTTCCTTGAAGTCGTGTCGAACATCCGTCTGAAGCATGCCCCAAGCCGAAAAGGCGCCGGGGTGAACCGGGATGATCACTTCGCCGACTCGAAGCTCCTCGGCCAAGGCCGTCGCTTGGGCAGGCCCGGCACCACCGAATGCCACCAGCGAGAAGTCGCGAGGATCGATGCCGCGCCGCACGGTGATTGTGCGGATCGCGTCCGCCATCTTGGAGTTGACGATGTCGACCACGCCCTGCGCCATGTCTTCGGCGCTCATGCCGAAGCGATCCCCCATGGCCGCGAGTGCGTCTCGTGCGGCGCTGCGGTCTAGCGCCATGCTTCCTCCCGCGAAATTCGAGCCGTCGAGCCGGCCCAGTACGAGGTTCGCGTCAGACACCGTCGGCTCGGTCCCGCCGAGGCCGTAGCAGACCGGGCCGGGTTTCGAGCCTGCCGATTGCGGCCCGACGCGCATTGCCTCGGCTTCTTCCCAGGCGATTGACCCGCCGCCCGCGCCAATCACGTGGATGTCGACCACCGACATCTGCACGGGCAGCCCTTCGAGCTTGGCCTCGTTCGAGGTCGACGGCTGACCGTCGACGATCAGGCTCGCATCAAAGGAAGTGCCGCCCATGTCGACGCAAATCAGGTTCGCCCGCCCGGTCGCTGCAGCGAGCGCCCGGCCGCCAATGGCACCTCCGACAGGTCCGGAGAGCAGCGATTGCAAGGGTGTCTCGCAGGCTGCTCCAGCGCTCATCACCCCGCCGTTGGATTCCATCACGTGCAGCCCGCCGCCAGGCAGGCGGTCTGCCAGCGCCTCGATCAGCGTTTCGAGGTATTGCCGAACCACCGGAGCGAGATAGGCGTCCATCACCGTGGTCGAGATGCGCTCGAACTCGCGCCATTCCGGACTGATCCGGTGCGACAGCGCAATCGGGATCCCGGGCAGGCGACCCTGGAGATACCTGGCCGCCTCCAGTTCGTGCTCCGGGTTCTTGAAGCTGAACAGCAAGGCGATCGCAATCGCCTCGTAGCCTTCCGTCGCGGCGGCGTCGACGAGCCGGTCGAGATCCGGAAGGTGCAGCGGGTCGACCTCCTTGCCTTCGGCCGACATGCGTCCAGTCAGCGTATAGGTGTGCTCCACGGGAGTAAGGGGTGCGGGCTTGTTCCAGCGGATGGAGAAGATCTCGCCCCGATCGTTGCCCTGGATCGTGTAAATGTCGCGAAAGTTCGCGTTGGTGACAAGCGCGACCCTTGCGCCGCAGCGCGTAAGCAGCGCGTTCAGCCCCACCGTCGTGCCGTGCACGAAGAACCCGATCGAGTCAGACTCGCCGACGACCTCGCTGATGCCGGTCAGGACTGCGAGCGCAGGGTTCTCCGGTGTCGAAAGTACCTTGGTCGCGCCGCAGATGCCGGTTTCGCTGTCCTGGTAGACAATGTCCGTGAACGTCCCGCCGATATCGGCGGCAACGCGGTAGTTGTTTCCCATGCGCCCTGTCCTCCCGACAGAACCGGCCGGGGCGGCTGGCCCCGGCCGGATTCCCATTGCGGACTACTGTTCCCACTCTGCTATGAAGTCGGGATGCGCCGCGAGTATCTCGGAGGTGATCATTGCCTCGATCGGTCCTGCCGTGTCCATGTTGATCACATTGGTCACCGGCTTTCCCTCGATGGCATTGATGACCTGCTCGGCCGCAAGCGCGCCCATCGTTTTCGGGAAGTAGGCCAGCGTTGCGTCCCAGCGTCCCTCGCGAATCGCATCGATGGCGATCTGCGCCGCGCCGCCCCCGGTGAGATAGAGATCGGCGGGATTGTAGCCCGCCGCCTCGAGCGCGATTTCCACGCCCACGAGGTGCTGGTCTGCGTTCGAGAGAACGGCATGCACGTCCGAATTGGCCTGCAGAATGTCGGTCATCGCCTGCAGGCTCGGATCCGGCGCATACCAGCCCTCGCCAACCGCGACGACGTTGACGTTTGCATGACCCGCCAGCACCTTTTCGAAGGTTTCAAGCCGCAGGTTGTCGAACGGGAAGATCTTCGCGCCGATGATTATGACCACATTGCAGGGGTCCTTGTCGGCGCAATGCGCAGCCACCAGCTCGGCCTGGTGGGTGGCGCCAGGCACCGGCGGAGAAGCCGCGGTGACAGTGATGCCCTCGACCTGCGGCTCCAGCACGTTCAACTCCGGCCCGACGGGAAAGAGTACCGTGCCGATCGGAACGCCGGCGGCAATCACCTGCTCGAATGCGCCCGCAATGCCGACGCTGTCATTCGGCGCGACGATCATCCCGTCAAACTGTCCGCCGGCCAGAACGTCCTCGATCTGGCTGTACTGAAGAGCGGCGTCGAACTGGCCGTCGAATATCTCGCTTTCGTAGCCCAGTCTTGCCGCTGCTTCCTGCACACCTTCATAGGTTGCCTGATTGAAGCCGTTCTGCGAGGCCGCGGCAAAGTAGGCGATCTT
>VXPN01000458.1 GCA_009839535.1 Boseongicola sp. SB0662_bin_57
CCGGCCGAATTTTTCGGCGAGGTAGAGCATGATCGCTCCCGACTCCATCATCTGGGCGCCGGTATCGTGATCCACGATGGCCGGAATGCGGTTGTTGGGTGCGACCCTCAGGAATTCGGGCGCGAATTGCTCGCCTTTCGAGATGTCGATGGCGTGCACGGTATATTCGACACCAAGCTCTTCGAGCATGATCGAGACCTTGCGGCCGTTTGGCGTGGTCCAAGTGTAGAGGTCGATCACGTGTCAGTCCTCCTTCAGAAGCGTCGCGTGGATTTCAGGTGTTCGCGCATCGTCGCATGTTCAGCCCGGCGATCACGTCTCTCAAGCGCCACAATCATCTCGTCGTGCTCGACGTAGGAATGGCAGTCAGGCGCCAGCCTGTCCTGCGGGATTTCCGGTCTGGACCGTACGACCGAAATCCGTACCGCATTCATGTTCCGATGCGGCCCGGCAAGAAGAGGATTGCCAGAGGCCACGGCAGTCAACTCATGCAGTCGCGAATCAAGCCGTTTGTCTCTTGCCCGGTTGGTGGCCAACCGCATGTTGTTGGCAAGCCGGCGGGCCTCGGTCAAATCGCGCGGGTCTGCGTGGGCCGCGGCGTGTTCGGCCAGTTCGGGCTCAAGCGACAAGCGTGCCATCATCGCGGCGTGGGGGCTGGCGATTTCGGCCATGTGCTGCACGATCGGTTCGTTGCCGCCTTCGGTGTCCAACGACGTCCGCTGGAGCGTCCCGTGGTCTGCGTGGCGTTCGCAGTGCCTTCCGCCAAGGGGCGCCAGGGCCTTGCATAACTCGCCGCGCGAGACTCTCTGCCGTTCGGGCAGATCCCGCTCCTGAGGCAACCCGCCACCAGAGCACGCGCCCGAACTGACAAGCCAGCTTTCCAATGTGTCGCGGGAAGTGGTTGTCATGCCGAGATGTTGCATCGGTTAATCAAATTGCGTCACGCCTGCATGTACCAAGAATGGGCTCCGATCACGAAGTCAATCAAGAAATGCACTTTCCGCATGAAGGCGTCAGGCCCTGCACAGGACCGACCGGGGCGGCAAGGTCCGCCTTGCGTCCACTCCGAAGAAGCCCCTCGAATTTGACCAAGGCCATCTTGCCGTCAACAACTTCTGCCTTTACGGCATGCGGGGGGAGGGCAGGCTGGCCACCCAACGGGCGATGGCGATCATGACCGGCAAGCGCTTCGACGCGACGACGGTCTGCACGCACAATTTCCCGATGCGGCAGGCACCGAACGCTTCTTGCCATGCGCGACAGAAATTCCGGCTTGGAAGCCGCAGGATGGAGCGAAGGGACATGTCAAAGGCCAGACGAGGGATCTATGCCGCCGCCGTTTCACCGTTTCGGGAGGACGGCACGCTCCACACCCAAAAGCTCGTTGCCTATTGCCAGCACCTGATCACGACGGGAGGTTGCGATGGCGTGGCGCCGACTGGAACGACCGGCGAGGGGAACTCGATCTCCCATCGCGATCGGATGGCGCTTCCCGGCGCCTTTGCCGACGCCGGGTTCGATCCGAGCCGCGTCATATTTGGAACCGGATCCTGTGCGACGCAGGACGCTGTCGATCTGACGTCGGCGGCGATTTCCGCCGGGTTCGTGAACGTGCTTGCCCTTCCGCCGTTCTACTACAAGGATCCCGGCGACGAGGGCCTCTACGCCTATTTCTCACAGCTTGTTGAGAAGGTCGGCGATGACCGGCTACGGGTCTATCTCTACCACTTTCCTCAGATGTCGATGACGCCGATCCCGGTTGATGTCGTTGTGCGGCTGAAGCAAGCTTTCGGACCGGTGATTGCAGGCCTTAAGGACTCAAGTGGAGACTTGTCGCAATCGCTTGCCTTCGCCGATGCCACAGGCGGGGTCGATGCGGGTTTTGACGTCTATCCTTCAAGCGAGGCATTGCTGTTCGACGGGCTGGCCGGCGGTTGCGCTGGCATCATCTCGGGATCGACGAACGCGTTCGGGGCCTACTCGCGCGCCGCGATGGCCGCTCCCGAAGGTCCTGACAGCGATGCGTTTGCAATGGTGAAGGCAGCTCGCGCGTTGGCATCAAGATATCCGCTGATGGCGGCCATGAAACAGATGGAAGCCTGGCGCAGCGGTGACGACAGCTGGACGCGCATGGCGCCGCCGCTCGTGCCGCTCGGTGCCGGGCAGGCGGCAGGCCTCAAGGCGGATGTCGAGGGCCTTGAGGTCCCGGCGCGAGCAGGCCCGGAAAAATGGCGGTGACAAGGCGACCGGCGCGGTGCGCAGACTGGGCAGAGAGGCGGCAAAGCAGACAGTTGGACCGGGTCGAGACCTCGCAAGGGGAACGCCGCGAAATTTCAGGAAAGCACAATCCCGACAGCTACGCAGACCAGGACGATGATGTTCAAGATCTCGCTTCCGGTTGTTTCGCTGCTTGCGGGGATTGCATGCATGACTCGACTGACCATCAGGTTGCCGCAGACTGGTACACGAGGATTTCCGCGCGGAAATCTCCAGTTGCGAACCAGCAATCGTTCCCTTTGCGTCGACCTCGTCCCTTGCCCGGGGCGACGGCGTCGAGACCAGACTGCTGGACGGTGGCGAGCACGTGGATGCCCTGCCGTTCACTGCTGGCACGACCACGTTTCCAGCCTGGTTCGCGGCACTCATGCACAGCTACAACTGTGGCGAGCAGGTCGCTGTCCTCAAAGGTCGGGTCCTGGCCGAGGATGCCGGAATTCAGTCCGAATCCGGATCCATGGATACCAGCTTCACTCCGGTCTGGCCGCCCATCGCTTCGCGAACATCGTTGACGGTCACCTGAAGTTCCTCTGGACCCATGCGGCGGCAGAGGTCACGCGGGCCTTCACGGATTCAGGCGAGACCGTTCCTCATCCGCTGTGGGGCGCGCGGCCAGGCCCGCCTCGTCGGTTGACGCAGTTTCGTCTAGCGCGGCTCGGACCTCCGCCACGCGCGCGGCATTGTCACGCGCCAGGGATCCGTCTGCATTCCAGAGCGAGTTCTCGAAACCCACCCGCACCTTGCCTCCCAAGGTTGCCGCATGCGCCAGGCAGGCCGTTTCGGCCGAACCGAAGGCGCAAACCATCCAGTCGAACGTCAGATCGGCCTTTCGCGCATTGAGCGGCACCAGATAGGCTTCAAGATCGCACGGGCGCGGCAGCACCGATCCCGCGTACGATCCGAGCACGAGTTGTAACTGGTGCTGAGTGCCCGGAACCACCTTCTGGTCGATGCATTCCAGCAGCCAGCTCAATTCCCGCGCCGAGTATACAATGTGTTGCACGTCGACTCCCTCGACATGCGCCCAGTTGTAGAATGCCTGCGCGTTTGACGTCTCGGCGCGGGCGGAGAGCATTTCGCGAAGGGCGACGGACACCGAGGGTGGCCGCAACTCGCGGATCATTGCTCGCTGGGCGTCGGCGTTGTAGCGGCCTGCCGCCTCGCTCGTCACCTGAAGGAACAGGTCGGGTACTGCGTGTTCTAGGGCGGCGATCGCTTCGCGGTACAGCCCCGTGTCAAGACTGTGCTTGCCTTCCTTGTCGCGCACATGCAGGTGCAGGCCGTCCGCCCCGGCCTCTTGGCACGCCACGGCGGTCGCAACGATTTCCTCCAGCGTGACTGGCAACGCCTTATGGTCTGCCTTGCCCCGCCGGGCACCGTTCGGCGCGACCATCAAACGGGGCAAGGGGCGTAACGGCGTCATCCGAGTTCGGAGATCTCGACAGTGCGCCGATCCTCGGCAGAGCAGGCAATGGCTTCAAGAACTTCGATATCGTGGACCATCTGTCCTGAAATGAACGGGTACTCCGCGGTGCTCGCAATCGCGGCAAGGGCATTGAGGTCGTGGACCGCCGCGTCGTCCCGTGCAAATTCCTTTCGTGCCGCATCCTGACCCGTCCCCGATACAAGATAGTGCGCCTTCCCGCCAGTCGGGTCATTGCGTTGACTGACGATTGCGCGTTCGGTTTCGTGCCATGCACGTTTCACGGCAACTTGGGCCGTTTTCGGGCGGTGGGCGCGGAAGTTGTTCTCGTTGCGGAATAAATCAAGTGTCACACTCCCACACGCCACACTCTCTTTGAGATCTAGGTGTTTTCCGCGCTATAAGCGCCCTTTGCAGCCCTATTGCAAAGAAATGCAAGCTGGGTCGCGATGGCATGACGGCGGCAAACAGGAAGATGAGTGACCTTGGCGGATAGATCGGTAGCTCGCGACCTTCTTCAGGTTGCCTTGAATGATCAGGCTGCGGACTTCCGGCAAGGACAGTGGGAGGCCATAGATGCGTTGGTCAACAGACGTGGCCGCTTGCTCGTGGTGCAGCGCACTGGCTGGGGAAAGAGTTCGGTCTACTTCATTGCCACGCGGATCCTGCGGGACGGCGGGCGTGGCCCGACGCTAATCGTTTCGCCTCTGCTTGCCTTGATGCGGAACCAGATCCAAGCCGCCAGCAGGCTGGGAATTCGCGCAGAGACCATCAATTCAACCAATCGAGAGAACTGGCCTTCTCTTCAGCAAGACGTGCGTGCGGGCAAGGTGGGCGCCCTGTTGATTTCACCCGAACGGCTGGCCAACGACGAATTCGTCGAAGGCGTATTGATGCCGATTTCCGATGGCATTGGCTTGCTGGTGGTCGACGAGGCGCACTGCATCTCTGACTGGGGGCATGATTTCCGCCCCGACTATCGGCGCCTGGCAAATGTCATTCGGCACATGCCCGAGAACGTGCCGGTACTTGGCACGACCGCGACGGCGAACAACCGCGTCATTGAGGACGTTCGGACCCAGCTCGGCAATGTCGGCGTCCAACGCGGCGTCCTGATGCGCGAAACCCTTGCCCTGCAGAACTTGAGGCTGCCTTCTCAGTCGGCGCGCCTGGCGTGGCTCGCGGAACATGTGTACGCCCTTCCTGGCACCGGAATAATCTATACGCTGACGAGACGCGACGCGGATCAGGTTGCCAGGTGGCTGCAGCAGCGAGGGATCTCGGCAAGCCCATACTACAGCGACGCAAAGTCGGAGGGTTTCGAGGACTCGAACGCCTACCGCCAGCACTTGGAGGAACGGCTTTTGCAAAACGACATAAAGGCGCTGGTCGCAACGAGCGCGCTTGGAATGGGATATGACAAGCCAGACCTCGGGTTCGTCATCCACTACCAGGCGCCGGGATCTATCGTGGCCTACTATCAGCAGGTCGGTCGCGCCGGACGCGGCATCGACCACGCGGTCGGAATCATGATGTCAGGCCATGAAGATGATGAGATTCACGAGCATTTTCGAAGAACTGCATTTCCAAAGGAGGAGTGGGTGGACGGCATACTCACGCTCCTGGCGGAAGGTGACGGGCTGACCGCTCGTGAACTGGAAGGCGCCGTCAATCTCAGGCACGCTCAAATTCAGCAAGTGCTCAAGTACCTGTCCGTGGAAAGCGTGGCGCCGATCATCAGGTCCGGGTCGACATGGCGCCGTACGCCCGTCCCGTTTCAGATGGACCAGGCCAAGATCCAACGCCTGAACAGTCAGCGGGAATCCGAATGGAAGGAGGTGCAGGCCTATCTCGGCGAATGCGGATGCCTGATGCAGTTTCTTGCCGAGGCGCTCGACGACATCGCCCCCCAGCCATGTGGAAAATGTGCCTCGTGCACCGGACGCCCCGTGGTCGATGCGTCCTTTTCGCGCGAAACGGTGACAGACGCCGCGCGGTTTCTCGGCCAGTCGGAGTTTTCCTTGGAATGCAACAAGCAAGTCGCGAGCGGCGCGTTTCAAGAATACGACTTCACCGCAAACCTGCATGAAGATTGCCGCGCGAATGTCGGGCGTGTTCTTTCTCGATGGGGCGATGCGGGCTGGGGCTCCCTGGTTGCCGAGGACAAGCATGACGGGCGCTTCCGCGACGAACTCGTCAACGCCGCAGCGGACATGTTGAAACACCGGTGGAAGCCAATTCCCCGACCAACTTGGGTGACATGCGTGCCGTCGACAAGACGCCGAAGCCTCATTCCCGACTACGCGACGCGGTTGGCCGAGACATTGGAACTGCCCTTTGAGCCAGTCGTAAAGAAGATCAAGGAAAACGAGCCGCAGAAGCTGCAGCAAAATCGGTACCATCAGTGCCGAAATCTCGATGGCGTCTTTGCAATCAGCGGACAGCTGCCGGCCGGGCCTGTCCTTCTGGTGGATGACGTCGTAGACTCCAAGTGGACACTTACCATTGTCTCAGCTCTTCTCCGACGTGCTGGCAGCGGGCCGGTCTGGCCCTTTGCCCTGGCAACAGCAAGCATCGGATCCTGAAATGCACCCAAACTCCCAGGCGCAGGCCATGATGCTCCTCACCGTGTCGCTCGGAAAGCCCGGCAGCGCGAGCGAAAGGCCGCTTTCCGCGAGAGAATGGTCACGCTTCGCAGCCTGGCTGAAGGAACGCGGGCTGGAACCGTCGGATCTTGTGAAGGGTGACCTCAAGTCCACGCTTTCCGGCTGGATCGACCGAACGGTTCCGTTGTCCCGGCTCGAGCACCTCCTGGGCCGAGGGGGCGCACTGGGGCTGGCCCTCGAAAGGTGGCGGCGTGCGGGCATTTGGGTCGTTGCACGTTCGGATCCGGAATATCCGGACCGCCTGAAGAGTCGGCTGCGGCCGGGTTCCCCGCCAATCCTCTTCGGTTGCGGCAACATGGCGCTGCTTGGCCGGGGAGGGCTTGCGGTCGTCGGGTCCAGGAATGCAGGCCGTGAAGATCTGGAGTTTGCAGAGAACCTCGGCAGTGCGGCCGCGCGGCAAGGGTTTTCGATCGTGTCCGGCGGAGCGCGGGGCGTTGACGAACGCGCGATGCTCGGATCTCTCGGCAATGGCGGAACCGCGATCGGCGTATTGGCGGACAGCCTGCTGCGCGCCGGAACTTCCGAGAGGTTCAGGAAGCATCTTCTTGCGGAAGATCTGGTGCTGGTAACGCCGTTCAATCCGGAGGCCGGGTTCAACGTTGGCAACGCGATGGCTCGCAATCGGTGCATTTACTGCCTTGCCGAGACTGCAGTCGTGATAAGCAGCACGCCGGACAAGGGCGGGACCTGGAACGGAGCCCTGGAAGACCTGAAGGCCGCATGGGTGCCATTGTGGGTCAAGCGCACCGAGAACGAGAGCTCCGGGAATCCCGAACTGGTCAGGAGAGGGGGGAGGTGGCTTCCTGACGATCTGGCTTCGCTGGAGTGCCTGATGAACGGCTCAACGGACGGAGGTGGCGACTTCGATCACTCCGGCCTTCCCCTCTTCGAGGATCTGCAACGCGACGCTGTTCGGTGAATGCGGTCGATTGAAGCGACATTCCCGACTTCATAGCGCAGCACTTCGCGCTTCATCCAAATCGATCGCAGCCCAGATCGCCGATCACGTGAGCCGTCGCTCCCGGATCGATCGTCCCGAGATCCTCGTCCGTGGCCTCGTGAGGGCCCAAGTCGGAGGGCGTGACGCCCTCGGGCAGGGAGGATGTGTCCACGATGACATTTCGTCCTGTCGACTTGGCAAAGACCCGGTCGGTCCCTGGAACGACGAACGCGACCTCCGCAAGCTCCGCACAGGCGTTGCGGACGAAGGCCATGGCTTCATGCGAGGCAAGCCTGTGACCGATGACCTGATCGGCGGTCCTTGCATTGACGTCGACGTGACGGAACCGCTCGACGTCGCACAGCCGCTCCAGATCCAGGACGACGAAATTGCCGTTCTGGCCGAAGGCGATCGTCCGAGGGGGGTCGCCCAGGGGAACCGAGTTGTCCAGGAACTCGTAGTGGACCCATCGATCTTCCAGCCGCGCCCAGGCGAAGAACAGGCCAGGCATGCCGGAATAGGCCTCGATGTTGTGATACAGAAGATCGTCCACCGCCTTGTAGCGTCCGGTTTCCAGCCCGCGGTCCCACGCCCTGACCACGGTCTCTTCAGGTGGCGTGATCAGGAAGAACATGTAGATGCGGGCGCCGAAGCGCGTGAGCAGGCTGCTTTCGGCGGCCCCGGTCTTCGCGGTCAGGAAGCTGTCAAACCGAAACCGGTCGATCAGCATGTGCGGAACCGTGCCGCTTGACGCCTTCCGGGCCATCAAGGCGTCGAGCTTCCGGTCGATGATTTCCAGTTCCTGACCGGTCAGCATGGCCGCGTACTTGTAGTCGTCGTCCAGCCCGTCATAGTCGATCAGGAGCTTTCGCCAGTAGTCCGGGCTGATGATCGCGAAGTTCTTCCAGTCGATCCCGAGCGCCTCCGCGATGCGGCGCTGCTGGCTGCGGATCGAGCTCTTGCCGCTCGCGGACGCGCCCTTCGCGTTGAGAACGACCGGTTCGGACTGCGGCGGCAGCCGGAAGAACCCAAGCCTTTCCGCCGCGATGTCGAAGAGGGGAGCCACGCGCCTGGCAAGCAGCGCGTCGACATGATCGTTCGACACCATGTTGACGGCGACTTCCTCGATGATGTCCTTGGGCAGCATGAGGGAACCCCTGTGCGCCAGGACAGCGCCAACCGTACGGGACATCGCCCTGAAGCAGGATGCATGAAGCGGTTCGGCTTCGTCATCCGCGCGCCCTGCCCATGCTGCGCTGGCGGCCAGCGCGCGGTCGTCGCGGGACGCGGTTGGCGGCTTGGGAGATTCACGCCCGAACAGACGGCCAAGGAACCCCTTTGGCTCGGCGACAGGCTGGCATCCAAAGATGCTGTCCTCCAGCTCCTTGCGGATCACGGTCCTGGCGCGAGACCGCGCGTCTTCGAATTCGCGCCGCAGGTCAGGGAGTCGCGGCTCGACTTCCATGGCGTAGATGTCAGCCGCCATGTTGCGGAGGTTGATGCCGAGATCGGCGTAAGACGGGCCGTCCGGGACGTGCGTTTCCGCGGTCACGCGGATCATGACATGGTGCAGCAGGAGGCGCTCCGGACGAAAGGTGGCCAGTTCCTGCGGTTTCAGGCCGGTCGCTTCCGCAAGGTCGCGGGCCTTTTCCCACGGCACAAGGCCGTTGGCCGGATCGTAGATCGTGACCCGGGACATGAGTTGCGGCTTGATCGTCGAGGAGAGGCCCGGATTCCAGGGACCATGCTTCGTGTCGGCGACAGCCGTGTTCATTCAGTCCCGCTTGTTGCGCCAGCCCGCCGACGCCGGACGTTGAGCCAGATTGGGTAGATCATCAGCGCCAGGGCCAGAAGCATGCAGGTGAGCGATATCGGGCGCTCGAAGAACGTCATGACGTCGCCCCGGCTCGATATCAGCGATTGTCGCAGCGATCGTTCCGCGAGCGGACCCAGGACGATTGCCAGCACCGCCGGTGCGACCGGGTAGTTGAGCTTGCGCATCAGGTAGCCGCCGAGGCCCAGGAGCAGCATGAGCCAGACATCGAACATCCGGTCGGTCGTCGCGAACACGCCCACGAAGCACAGGATGAAGATGATCGGGGTCAGAATCGTGAAGGGCATTGCAAGAACCCGCACGAAGATCGGGATGAGCGCGAGGTTCAGCGCAACGGTCACGAAATTCGCGACGTACATCGAGCCGATGAGGCCCCAGACGAAGTCGGGCCTGTCCGTGAAGAGCAGGGGGCCCGGTCTCAGTCCCCAGATGATCATGCCGCCAAGGAGAATCGCCGTGGTCGGCGAGCCTGGAATGCCGAGGGTGATCATCGGGAGCATGGATCCCGTGGAGGCTGCGTTGTTCGCCGCCTCGGGCGCTGCGACACCGGAAACGTTTCCCTTTCCGAAGCTGTCCGGATCCTTCGCGAATGTCTTGGTCAGGCCGTACGACATGAGCGATGCCGGCGTGGCTCCTGCAGCCGGAAGGGTTCCCACGAAGAATCCCAGAGCCGAGCCAAGCGCGGTGGTGGGAAGATACTCGCGGACGTGAGAGAGGTTTTTCTTGAAGCTCTTCCAGGTGCTGCTCACCGCATGAATCCTGACCTCGCCCTTGGTGTTCTCGAGCGTCCACAGCATCTCGCCGATGCCGTAGATGCCGATGGCGAGCACGAGGAAGCCGATTCCGCGTTGCAGCTCCACGAAGTCGAAGAAGATCATTCGCGGCTGGCCGGAGATGATGTCGAAGCCGACCGCTGCCATCACGAGTCCAAGGAGGATCGAAAAGATCGTCTTCGGGATGTCGTCGCCGCCGAGACCGATGAAGGTCGCGAAGGCAAGAACCATGAGGGCGAACTCTTCCTGCGGACCGAACTTCAGGGCAAACACCGCAAGCGGTGGCGCAAAGAGCGTGAAGAGGACGACCGAGATCGTGCCCCCAATGAATGACGCCACGGCGGCAGCCGTGAGCGCCTGGTCCGCCTTGCCTTGCTGTGCCATGGGCCTTCCGTCAAAGACCGTGGCCACGGCCGTCGAGGCGCCTGGAATGCCAAGCGTTATCGAACTGACGGCGCCACCGTACATGGCGCCGTAGTAGAGCGCGGCGAGGAAGATGATGGCCGCAGTGGGCGGCACGAGAAACGTCACCGGCAAGAGGATCGCCACCCCGTTGACGGAGCCAAGCCCCGGCATCGCGCCGATGAACAGCCCGGCCAGGCACCCGACGAAGATCATCATGAGATTGAGGGGCTCAAAGGCTTGCAGCAGTCCCGCGCCCAGAAGTGTTGCGATGTCCAGCATGTCTTGTTCCCAACCCTCGGGCCTACATCAGGTACTGCCAGCGGAAATTGTCGATCCAGAGAAATCCGTCCTCGAATGCCTTCGCGCCCTTGGGGAGGTATTTCGTGAGCTGCCATTCGAAGAGAAAATAGATGAGAAGCACCATGCCGACGCACATGCTCACGGTGGAGCGCCAGGCGTGCTTGCCGATCACCCGCATGTAGAACCCGAGGAACAGCGCTGTGGCGATGTAGGTTCCCACGACGTGCACGAGCAGGAGCATGACCGTAAGCGCCGCGAACGAGATCAGGACGAGCCCGAGACTCTGGCCATCGATGTAGGGTGCCTTGTTCCGGCTCTCCGGAGTCGCGCCTCGGAACCAGCGAACCAGCGTCCAGAGCGACGCCAGCGCCATCCCTCCGCTCAGCCAGAAGGGCCAGACGCCAGCGCCAGGGCCCCTGCCTTCAACCCAGCCGATGTGCAGGTCGTCCGCAGTGACGTTCCACATCAGCCCGAGCGACAGCAGGAGCAGCCCTGCAGCCATCAGAAGTTCCGCGGATCGTGTCGACATCTTGCCTCTCCCTGCAGGCCGCGATCCATGCGCGACCTGATTGGTGCGGGAACCCGGGTTCTCGCCTTGCCTGCCAATGCGTAGGGCTCCGGGCCGGCAGCCCGGCCCGGAGCGGTCTTTCTTATTCGCCGGTGATCGCGCCGGCACCGACCTGGGCGATCAGCTTCTTGTGCGCCTCGACCTGGCTGGCGTGAAAGCTGGCCAGATCGCCGCCCTTGAGCATGCCGTCGCAGGTGAGTCCGTCGGACACGCAGAATTCCTGCCATTCCGCGCTGTCAAACAGCGTCTGGAATAGATCCGTGTAGAACTCAACCGCTTCCGCCGACATGCCCGGAGGGCCGTTGACCGAGCGCTGCATGTAGTACTCGATGTCCACTCCGAGTTCCCTTGCGGTCGGGACGTCCGGGAACGCGGCCATCCGCTCGCCGGTGAACTGCACCAGCGGCTTCGAGTCGCCGGCCTCGTAGAAGGCAAGCTGCTCGGAGGGGTTGTTGACCGTCGAGTCGATCTGCTTGCCGATCAGGTTCTTGGCCACGGTGCCTCCACCCGGAAACGGAATGTAGGTCACCTCGTAGTCGAAGGCCGCTTCCATCATTGCCGTCAGGACGCTGTCCTCCTGGCCGGAACCGGTGCCGCCGACCTTCCAGTCCAGCCCGGCACCCTTCACCGCAGCGACATAGGAGTCGAGGTCGGTGATGTCCTCGCGGTCGGTGTGAACCCAAAGGAGGAACGTGTCCATCGCCATCAATCCGATGGGCGTGAACTGAGTCACGTCAACTCCGAGGTCCTCCTGGATGATCGGGGTGGTGTAGAAGCTGTTCAGCGTCATCATCACCGTGTGATCGTCCCCGGCCTTGTCCTGCATGTAGCGCAGGGCTTCGGCACCGGAGCCGCCGGGCTTGTTGATCGGAATGAACGGGCGCGAACTCAGGCCCTTCTGTTCGATCAGGCCCTGAAGCAGGCGCGCGATCTGGTCTGCGCCGCCTCCGGTTCCCGCCATGATGATGAACTCCACCGGCTTGCGTGGCTGCCACTCCGCCATTGCGACCGGTGCCGATACGGCCAACGCCAGGGCGCTAGCCAAAAGTGTCTTCAGGTATTTCATGGTTTTCTCCCTTTGGATCTTCCACAACTTGACGCCCCTGACGCGCCGAACGCCGGTCTTCGCCGACTGTTCGGGCGCTGCAAGGAGCGACGAATTCGATCGGTTTCCTGCATCTTCTGCCTCAATGAACCAAAACCACTGGCAAATCCGCCTTGGCGACGACGACCTGGCTGTTGCCGCCAAAGATCGTCTCGCGTTCATAGCTTTCGTGATAGGCGCCCATGACCAGCATGTCGGCGCCGGCCGACCTGGCTTCCGCGAGAAGCTGGTCGCCGACAATGGACCCGCGGGCCTCGAAACGCCGGATCGCCGAAGATATGCCCTTGGATTCGAGATAGCGCTGAAGCTCGTCGGAACTTGCCGGATGGTCCGTGGACCCGGACGACATGATCGTGACGGATTCGGCGCTCGCGATGATCGGCATGGCCAGTCCCACCGCGCGTGACGCCTCGATGGAGCCGTTCCACGCAATTGCAACATGGGTTCCGAGGCGATCATTGGCCGAATCCGTGTCGGGGCACATCATGACCGGTCGGCCCGACGAAAACAGCGCCGATTTCAAGGTATTCGCCCCAAGCTTCGCGCCTTCGGGCTGCGGCACGCAGATAAGGTCGGCCACGCGGCCGTAGTGACGGACCGCGTCGACCTGCTTGCCCTCGTACTCGATGAATCGGGCGGTTGCCGTGCCCGGCTGCGGATCTGCGTCCTTCAGGCCGAATTCCTCTGCAAGCGTCTGGAACTCGGTCGCGAGCTGCGTGCGCGTGACATCGGCGTTCCGGCCGGCAGCCTCCTCGATCTGCTTTCTCAGCACGCTGGGCATGACGACGCCATACGGCATCATGTCTTCCGGCGTGGGATGGCAGTGCACGATCCGGACATGCGCGCCGAATCGCCTGGCAAGGACGGTGGCATGGGCAAGCACGTTCCTGCCCTTTCCGTCACCGCGAACCGGCAGCATGATCGTATGCAACGCGCATTCCCGCACTAGGTTCGGCCTCCGATCCCGGTCGTATCCTGCTCCGCCAGTTTCACGGCTACTCCCCCAGCGAATCACCCTTCGAGATGCCGGCCCCGGTGGCCCATTCGGCAGCCGGAATCTTGCCGGACCCCGACGGCCGGACACGCTTGACCAGGATCCGTCCGCCAACGCACTGAACGGAGATTCCCTCGTCACTGACGTCCATCACGCGCGACGAGATTCCGTCGCCCGCGGCGCGAGCGCAGTCAAAGATTCCAAGTTCCTGTCCGTTGTGGGTCGTCCAGGCGCCGGGTGCCGGGTTGGTGCCGCGGATCAGGTTGTAGACCTGTTCGACGGGCTTGTTCCAGTCGATGCGGCTGTGCCTCTTCGTGCAGCGCCTTTCGTATGTCGCTTCCGATTCGTTCGGCACGATGCGTGGCGGACTGCCGGTTCGGAACAGGTCGCAGACCTTGATGACGCTCTCCACGGCAGACGGGTAGATCTTCTTGAAGTACAGGTCGATGACCGTGTCATCGGGGCCGACCTCGCACTCCCATTGCAAGAGGCTGTCGCCTTCGTCGAGCCCGTCCGAAGGGTAGAACCAGCTGTACCCGGACCTTGTCGCGCCCATGATGATCGGCCAGTTGACCGCCGACGGTCCGCGATGCAGCGGGAGCAGGGACGGATGAAAGCAGATCGAGCCGAGCTTCGGCATGTCGCGCGCCGCTTCGGGCACGAAGATGTTGACGAACGCCATGATCATGAGGTCGGCGTTGAATCCCGCGAGCTCTGCCAGCGCCGTCTCGTCATTGAAGTCGCCTGGCTGCAGCACCGGGAGAGACTTCTCCAGGGCAAGCTCCTTGATCGGGTCGATCGGCTTTCCTTCGCGATCGGGTTCGCAATAGACCGCGACGACCTTGTCGCGGCCTTCCTCGAGAATGCGGGCGAGGCAGTCCTTTCCGAACGCCTGCTGGCCCATGACGATCACTCTCATTC
>VXPN01000374.1 GCA_009839535.1 Boseongicola sp. SB0662_bin_57
CCTGGGCGGCGGCCGGGGCGGATATCGTGGAACTGGACGGCGACGCGGTGCGCGCAGCCAGCGGATCCCCCGCCTATTCCTTCGCCTTGCGTCATGCCGCCGGTGGGCATGTGCAACCGCTGTCGCTGACCCGCGGATATGCTCGCGCCGCTGCCGCCCTGGGCGCGCAGCTATTCAAAGAGACCCCGATGACCTCGCTGGAACGGGCGAATGGCAAATGGCGGGCGCGGTCCGACAAGGGAGAAGTCACAGCCGAGAATGTCGTTCTGACGACGAATGCCTATACCAACGGCTTGTGGCCAAGGCTGCGCAAGACGTTTCATCCGCTGGTCAGCATCATAATTGCGACCGATCCGCTGAGCGACACGCAGCAAAGGGAGATCCTGCCCGGCAAGGTCACGATCTCGGATTCCCGTCTAGCAATATTCTATTCGCGCTACGACCGGGATGGACGGCTGATCTTTGGCTGCGCGGGCAGCAGCGACACGGTCGATACCCTTGGTGGCTATGCCCGGCTGCGGCGAGGACTGAAGACCGTGTTCCCTCAGCTCGCCGACGTCCCGATCGTTCGAAAATGGGCGGGTCGAATCGCCGTGACGCCAGAGATGATGCCCCATCTTCACGAGCCCGCGCCCGGCGTCTTGGCCGGGCTCGGCTTCAGTGGCCGCGGCATTGCGATGACGTCGGTGATGGGCCGCGCATTGTCGGCCAAGCTTCTCGGCACCTCCGCCGACGACCTTCCCTTTCCGATCGTTCCGATTACCCCGCTGCCGTTCCATGAGCTGACCCGCCGCCTCATCCCGCTGGCGGCCCCGGCGATGACAATGAAGGACAGGTTCGACACGTTGACGGACGGTGCCTGACGGCAAAAGGGTGCCCGGGCCAACCCACAACGATGTGAGACTGATGACAACCTTAGCGAAATTCCGATAGCGATGCCGAGGCCGTAGAACAGGACACGCGAACGGCCAAGATCGCTGGCAGCCAGACACACAAGGCCAAGGTTCACTTCATGGTGCCGGAAACAACACCCGCGCTGACATCCGGGAATGCACGACTGGCGTTTTGCGGCGCCCAAGACGACCAAATCGAATGTTCGCGTTCGTCGTCAACCCATGATCATTCGCCTGCCGAGCGCGGGCGGCGGCACATGCAAAGTTGTTCTGCAACATTGCTCCGTGGCTCCCTGCCGCGAGATCGACAGCGGAGGCTTGACCGTGACATGTTCATTCGTCCGGATCGTGCCCAATCCGACCTACCGCGCTCTCGCTGTCGTCAAACGAGACGCCTATGGACTTGTTGGTCTTCGCGCCGAGTTCCTTCAGCTTCTCGACGTGGCTCAGGAGATTGCCCCGGCCTCTGGAAAGCTGCCCAAACGCGCCCTGATATGCCTCCTGCGCCTGAACGAGCCGCCTGCCGACGTTCTCCATGTTGTCAAGAAATCCAACGACCTTGTCATAGAGGCGTCCGGCCCGTTCTGCGATGGCTTCGGCATTCTGGTTGCGGCGCTCGACCGCCCAGACGTGCGCGATCGTCTTCAGCGCCATCATCAGCGTCGTCGGGGTCGCAATCGTGACGTCCTTCTCCAACGCGTATTCGGTCAATTTGCCGTCCACGCGCAACGCCTCCGAAAGCGCTCCCTCGATCGGCACGAACAGGATGACATAGTCGACAGTAGAGTTCTCGGCATGCGGGTAGCCCTTCGCCGCAAGGTTGTCTATGTGGCTCTTCAGCGAGGCGACATGGCGCTTGCGCGCGCTTGACGCGTCTTTCTCGTCTTCCGAATTCACCGCATCCGTATACGCCTCGAGCGATACCTTGCTGTCGATGACCAAGGTCTTTCCGCCCGGGATACTCACGACGACATCCGGGCGAAGCCGGTCGCCTTCGTCGCTTACCCTGTGGGCCTGGGTCTCGTATTCCTCGCCCTCGCGCAGGCCCGAGCGCTCCAGGATGCTTTCGAGTATCATCTCGCCCCAAGCGCCCTGCCGCTGCCGGTCTCCCTTCAGCGCGCGCGTCAGAGCCACCGCCTCTTGGGAAATCGCTTCGGATCGCCTGCTTAGCTGTTCGATCTCGGTCTTGAGCTTGGTTCGGTCCTCGATCGTGGCCTTGTGAACGGCCTTGAGCTCCTTTTCGAAGTGACCGACATGCTCCTTCAGGGGCGTAAGTGCCAAATTGAGCTTCTCGAGATTGGCTTTCGAGAACTGTTCGCCCTGCACCTTCAGAGCTTCCGCCGCCAATTCCCTGAACTTGGATTCCATGTCTTCCCGGACCTTGGTCAGCACCTCAATCTTCTCTTCCGACGCCGCCCTCTCCGCCTTCGCCCCGGTTTCAAGTTCCGCGATCCTCTTTGACAACCTGGTCTGCTTCTCCGTCTCTTCGTCCAGCCTCTTGCGCAGCTTCGACAGGTCACCGTTCAGCCTCTCGATCTCTTCCTTTCGCTCGGACGCAAGCGCCTCGTACCTGTCAGCGTTGCTCCGCGCTTCGACAAGCAGCTCGTCCTTCTCCTTGGCGTCCCTCCTCAAGGAGGACGTCTCGGATTGCAGCGTTGCAGCATCGCCGCTTGGGCGACGAAACAGGGCAACAGCGACCAGCAGCCCCAGAACAACAACTCCTGCGAGTGTCAGCGTGGACGTGTCGAAGCCCATTGCTCAGATTCCTTTCTGCCCAGACTTGGACCAATGTAAGCCGACTGGCGGACCCGGTCGAATCCGCGGCCATGTCTCACTGTGACTGATCTTGCCTCCCGCAACCATTCATCGCGCCCCCGCAGCATGGGCACGTCGGCGGGTCACTCTCGCCATCCTTCGCCTCCGGCAGCCTGCGGTGCGTTTCCGCAGACACCTCCAGTCGCGCTCACAATGCTCGCAGTTCCTCGCCTGAAACCAAAAGGACCGCCTCGAAATCGTCTGTCCGGCGAAGGAGAACGTGCAGTGCGCCCCGCTCCACAAGAACCCACGGGTGCAGCGCAACGAACTCCTTGTCCAGAGCTGTCGAACAACCCTGGATAGCCGGATCCCGATACCTCTCCTCTCTCGTCAACCACCTGATTCATCGAACCTCCGCCTCACAGGCCGTGCTGGTTGATCGACTGTGCTGCCCCTGGTCCACGCAGCCCTGCCGAGCCATCAAGAAACCGTATCGCAAATCGCCGGACAACCGGAATCAGCCGAAATCACGCATGAATCTGGGCCGCACGCTCAGTCGGACCAAGAGAGAGTAGGACGCGACTCGCGAATCTCGCTTCGGTCGCTTCTTGATTCCCGGACGGCCGCCCCAAGCATCACTCGGCGAGACAGGCCTGCGCGACCGCCAGTTCCCGTTGACGCCTTGCGGGGCTTTCAGCCGCCGCAGCGGTTCTTGCGGGAATTCCGCAGGACCCCTGTCGGCGGGCGGACTTTCCGCACCGAACAGGCGAGGTTGCGGGACTTGAAATGACATGCGATCCGTTATCAATCGATCTTCGTTCTGGCGGTCATGCGGCCCACCTCGCCGAGAGGACCTCGGCCTGTTGCAAGACGGTCTGAACGGCAGCGTCCTGGAGATCGGGCGGGTAGCCGTGCTTGCGCAGGATGCGCTTGACCAGAACCCGCATCCGTGCGCGTGCCGGTTCGCGGTGCTGCCAGTCCACGGAGGCGTTGCTCTTCAGCCCGTTCAGCAACTCAAGAGCGATGACGCGAAGCTGGTCGTTCCCCATCACCTCGACAGCGCTCTCGTTCTGGGCGAGGGCGTCGTAGAACGCGACTTCCTCCTGGCTGAGCCCTTCCTCCTCGCCGCGCCGGTACGCGGCACGGATGTCCTTGGCGAGCCCGATCAGTTCCTGAAGGACCTCCGCCGTGGTGACGGCATTGCTGTGGTAGCGAGCGATCGCTTCCTCCAGTCTCTGCGAGAAGGCGCGAGTCTGCACCACGTTGACGCGGCTTCGTGATCGAAGCTCGCCGTTGATGAGCTTGCGCAACGCCTCCAATGCGAGATTCTTCGTCTCCATGCCCTGAACCTCGGCGAGGAAATCGTCGGAAAGGATTGAGATGTCCGGCGTCTCCAGCCCGGCGGCTTCGAGAATGTCGACGATCTCCGTTGAAACGACCGCCCGGCTGACGATCTGCTGCACAGCCAGTTCCCGCTCGGCGGAGGACTTGCCGGCACCGGGCGCGCTCTTGGCGAGCGCCGCCCGGACGGCCTGGAAGAACCCCACCTCTTCGCGGACGTCGCGCGCCTCGTCGCTGGCGGCCGCGAGCGCGAACGCCCTGGAGAGCGCCAGAACGGCGTCGTTGAAGCGGCGACGGGCGCGTTTCCTGCCTTCCTCGGTCGTTTCACTGGCCGATTCACGCTGCTGCATGTCGAGGACCCACTCCATCGCTCCGGCAAGCGCAGCGAGCCGCTCCTGCGGCGATCCGTGAAGTCCGTTGCGGTAGTCGAAACCGTGGAACATGGCGCTCACGATCTCGTGCTTCTCCAGCATCACCACGACGGCTTCTGCCTCGTCGATGCCGGCGTGCCTCCGGTCATCGCGCGAGTACTGGCCAAGGGCGGACTTCAGGTTCTGCGCGATGCCGATGTAGTCCACGACCAGTCCGGCCGGCTTGTCGCGAAATACGCGGTTGACGCGGGCGATGGCCTGCATGAGCCCGTGCCCCCGTATTGGCTTGTCGACGTACATCGTGTGCAGGCTGGGCGCGTCGAACCCGGTCAGCCACATGTCCCGCACGATCACCAGCTTGAGCGCGTCGTCCGGATCCTTGATCCGCTTGGCGAGCAGTTCCCGCCGCGCCTTGCCGCCGATGTGCTGCTGCCATTGCTTCGGGTCCGACGCGGCGCCAGTCATGACGATCTTGATGACGCCTTTTTCGTCATCGTCGCTGCGCCAGTCCGGGCGCAGCGTGGCGATCTCGTCATGGAGCGCGACGCAGATCCGGCGGCTCATGCAGACGATCATGGCCTTTCCGTCCATGGCGGCGACACGGCTTTCGAAATGCTCGACCAGGTCTCGGGCAACCAGGTGCAGGCGCCTCTCCGCCCCGACGACGGCCTCGACGTTCGCCCACCTGCGCTTGAGCCGCTCCCGCTCGCCTTCGGCCTCATCCTCGGTCAGTTCCGCGATCTCGTCGTCCAGCGTCGGCCTCTCGTTCTCGTCAAGCTCGATGCGGGCAAGACGGCTCTCGTAGTAAATTGGCACCGTCGCGCCATCCTCGACGCCCCGGTTGATGTCGTAGACGTCTATGTACTCGCCGAACACGGCGGGGGTGTTCACGTCCTCCTGCTCGATGGGCGTGCCGGTGAAGCCGATGAAGGAGGCGTTCGGCAAGGCGTCGCGCAGATGCTTTGCGAAGCCGTACGAGACTTCTCCGGTCTTGTGCGCCACCTTGGCGCGAAAGCCGTACTGGCTGCGGTGCGCCTCGTCGGCAATCACGACGACGTTGCGCCGGTCAGTGAGCACCGGGTACGCAGTCTCGCCGTCCGCGGGCACGAACTTCTGGATGGTGGTGAACACGACACCACCGGAAGGGCGGGTCAGCGCTCTCTGCAAGTCCTCCCGGCTTTCCGCCTGCCAGGGGGTCTGGCGCAGCAGGTCCCGGCACATCGAGAACGTGCCGAAGAGCCGGTCGTCGAGGTCGTTGCGGTCGGTGATAACGACAATGGTGGGGTTCGTCATCGCGGGGTGGGCGATGACCTGTCCGGCGTAGAACGTCATGAGCAGGCTCTTCCCCGATCCCTGCGTGTGCCAGATCACGCCGATGCGGCGATCGCCCTCCGGGCCGGCGGCGGCAATCGTGCGCTCGACCGCATGATGCACGGCGTGGAACTGGTGATACCCGGCCACGATCTTCACGACCCCTGCGCCCGTGTCCTCGAACGCGGTGAAATCCCGGATGAGGGTCAGGAACCGGTTCTTCTCGAACACGCCCTTGATGACGGTTTCGAGTTCCGGCGTGCCCTTCGCGGAGACGGCGGAACCATCGACGGTGCGCCAGGGCATGAACCGTTCGAGATCGGCCGTGAGCGACCCGAGGCGTGCCTGGAGCCCGTCCGAGGTCATGAGTGCGGCGTTGGTGCGGAACAGGGAAGGTATCTCGTTCTTGTAGGTCTGGAGCTGGTTGAACGCCCCTTCGAGGGTGGCGCTTTCGTCGCCGGGGTTCTTCAGCTCGATCACGGCCAGGGGCAGGCCATTGACGAACAGCACCACGTCAGGGCGGCGATTGCGTTCCTGCTCGATCACCGTGAACTGGTTCACCGCAAGCCAGTCGTTGGCCTCGATGTCGTCGAAGTCGATCAGGCGGGCGGCATCGCCGCCCACGCTGCCGTCATCGCGGACGGCCTCGATCGGAACGCCCTCGACCAGAAGGCGGTGCAGGCGCCGGTTCTCTTCGATGAGGGAGGGGGTTTCGGTCTGCCGGACCTTCCGCAAGACCTCTTCCAGGGTCTCTATGGGCAGGTGCGGGTTGATGCGCGCAATGGCCTTGCGGAGGCGACCGGTCAGGAACACTTCACCATGGCTGTGCCGCTCCGGTGTCGGCCCTTCCGGACCGATGTCCGGTCCGTGAAGCACCGCGTAGCCCAATCCGGCGAGCCATTCGAGGGCGGCGTCTTCCACCTCGTCTTCGGTGATTTTGGCCATCAGGCCGCGACTCCCTTCGCTTCCAGGACGAATCTCGCGCGTTCGCGACCGAGCATTTCGCAGGGGGTCATGTTTCCAACACGGTCTATCGGGCACGAAGCCGTTGGGCCAAGGAAGTGGGGCGCAATCGGTGGCGACGCGCACGTGGTGCCGTCTTGACTGCCAAGGACCTCGGGGATGGATGACAACTGGCTTCTTTCGAGGTTCATTCAACCCCTCCCGTCCAATCGAATCGCACTTCCAACGACCGAAGCATGACGAAAGTGTTCTGCCGAGAGACCTTGAATTCATCGCAGACATCCGGCAGCTTCACGTCCCGTCTGGACGCGGGGGCTGGCTGTTCGTTCGTCACAACTGTCGCACCACGCACATGCGCGCAGGCCACGAGCCATCCATCCGCACCCGTCGCGAATTTCGCCTTCGCATGATCGAAGTAGTTTGGATGGCGTTGAACCCACATCATGATTTCCGTGTAGACGCGCGTCAGCTCATCGGTGTCCATTGGCAGGAAAAACTCTTCCGGAACGTCGTTCTTCACCCATTGAAACAGATCCTCGTCACGGCGCCCGATGAGCAGCTCGTTTCGCACTCTGTCAACGCTGAAGACCCGGCCCTCTCTGTGATGGTGAAGCAAGCTCTTCCAGAATCCGGGGCACAGTTCGAACGCGTAATACAAGTTCTTTGCGGTGATCAGGACGTCGGAGTCCACGAGGTATGTTGCCTGATCCACCATCACGAAAGCATGATGCCCAGTCTGCCGGCGTAGTCCTGGAACGTTCTTCCCCGGAGGCCCGTCAGCTCATAAGCTTCCCGGAAGCCGATTTCGCCCCCCATCGCTGCTCCGATCACATGGGTCGCAAAGAGCTTGCCGACACGCGCATTCTGGCTGTTGTAGAAATCGCCTCCCGACGATGTCGCACCGCCTTTGTGCTCCCAGTCGGTGTAACGCTCGTAGAATTCGAAGAAAGCGCTGCGCTCGATGAGCCTTAGATCCATGGCTCGACGGGCGGCAACCACCGAACTCACCTTGAACGACCGGGCAAGGGCGCCAAAGGGATCCTCCGCCCGCCTGGCCTGCATCCAGCACTCCCGCAGCTCGCGCGATGGCACGAGGAGTTCGGCTGCTGCCTGGTTGCACCAATCCTCCACCTCCGTGCCGCCGGGAAGGAGGCTCTCGAAACCGGAAAGCCCCTCTTCGCCGAGCCAGATGTGAGCCAATTCATGCGCCAGAGTGAACATTTGGGCGGACTTCGCATCCGCGCCGTTCACGAAAATCAAGGGTGCGTACAGATCCGTGAGAGCGAACCCGCGGAACTCCGCCACGCTCAGCCGACGGTGCGTGTCGTTCCCGACCACGCCGTTGATGACAGCCATCACGCCGACCTGCTCGATCATGCGACGCAGCTCGTTCACGGCATCCTGCCAACTGCGCACTCCAGCAGCCCAACCCCCGTCAAGACCGAGAGCGCGCCGGATCTCCCGACCAACTGCACCAGGATCATCGTCGAGACGGGCGCTGGCTGCGAAGGCCAGCGGTTCCGCGCCATTCTCGATGAGGTGCTCACGCAGCCACGCTTGTCGCCGCTGCATGGCATAGAGCGTGTCGATCAGGTTCGGGCTCGCTTCGAAATTCGCGGTGTCCGCGACGGTGCGGAAGTCGGCTATCGGCAGGCTTTCGTTGGGAGGTTCATCGAGGAACAGGTAGCCGAACGGCACATGGACTGCGCGCGCGAACGCTTCCAGTTGCCTCAACGTCGGCTTGGTCTCTCCGCGCTCCCACTCGGGAAGCTTCTTGAACTTGACCGCAAGATCTTCCTGGGCAACCCTTGCGCGCTTGCGCGCCCAGCGGAGAAGCGCGGGATTGACGGGGACGCGGGTCATCGGCGCTCCCCCGCCAAACTCGCCAAAGCGGCCTTTAGAACCTGAAAACATACTCTGGCGGTGTGTTCATCTGGCGTGAAGCCCGAGGCCATCTGCTCGTAGGGATGGATGTAGTTTCGGAAGTCGCGCAACCCGTGACTGAACTTCTTGATGTCGAGCTTCAGGACGTCAATCTCGCAAGCGACATCGATCAACTGTGCAAGGCTCCATTCATGGAAGCGTTTCGGCGAACCATCATTTGCCTTTGGCGTCGCATTCGCCTGATTGAACCTCGCCGGAGCCTGCTGAGCTGCACCAAGCAGCACGGCCTCGAGGACGCTGCCGCACAGGAAGATCACGGACAAGTGAGCACCTGCGGCAAGCGCGATGCGTGCCTCGTCGAGCCGCGCTTCGACTATCGACATGACATGCGTATCTATCGGCAATTTCTGAATGTTCGGTATCGTGAATTCCCGCGTCAGGAACTCGCCCTCTGTCGACTCGGAGGTAGGTGTGGAACACCGACCGTTCAGACGCCCTGCGATGCCGCGCGCTTTCTTCAGCAATCCACTATCCAGGTTCCTGCCGTTGAGATCGCAATCCGCCTCATAAGAGTCCAGCAACTCGGATAGCACCGCGCCGACCCGCTTGTCAGGTTCCGATGCCCAGAACGCACGGAGCTTCTTCGCCTTTGACGACCCGTAAGTCCGGTACTTGCTTCCGTGAATGTCGATGTTGTGCCGCCCAAAGAATTCGCCGAACGTGGCGTCCGTGAAGTCTAGAACATAACCCCCGCCCATGCCGAACACCCTTTCAAGATAGCGCTTCTCGATGTCCGTCAACGAACTCATTTCACGGCCTCCATCGCGTGCTCGGCCTTAAGAAGGCGGATTTCACCGGACATGAGTCTCGGCAAAAGAAGGTCGCGGGTTTGCGCGAGGGTCTGACATTCAATCTTGTTGCGCTCCATGCGATCGAAGATTGGGTCAATGAGTGCCGAAAAACTGGTTGTAACGGCATTGTCGGCGAGGACAACTTCTGTTGCTTCCACGGCCTCGGGACGAACGGCGGGGTAGGCAGCTCCATCCGCCAAGTGCGCGAGGCATTCGATATTCTCGGGTGCAGTAGCAGAAAGAAATACCAGCTCCGCATACTGAGGTTCGCGAGGTCTGAGAACGGCAAATCCTGTACTGCCCGTAAGCCCGGGAGTGCCAATATATGCATAAGAACCGTTGCCGGGTCTTACTAGTCCAACAATAGTGTCTCCCGGTCTTAGGATTCGTTTCGCACGACTGGGTGCATCTCGCCAAAGGAAATGATGAGTAGCATCGATAGACCCCCACTTGGTGTTTGCGAGATCCACATACACGATTTCTTCAGGAGCATTTTTCTTGGACCAAGACTCCGGATTTGCCTCGGCCAGCACGGACAGTGGCACCAACGTCCACCCGACCGGCTTACCGTCGTCGTCCAGTGCATCGGGAAACAGGTCCCAAAGTTCAGGAGCGAGGTAGGGCGCGCGGCCTTCGGCCTTGGCGCGGGTGGGGCCGAAGTCGACGAACCAGTCCTTGAAGATCGCACGCGCCATCGCCTCAAGCGTCTCGTTCATCCGGCGGTTCAAATCGATCTTGTCGTCCAACGTGCCGAGCATGTGGCTGATGGCGCGTTGTTCTGAGTTTGGAGGTAGCGGAACCCGAAGTTCAGCTAGCGCTTTCCCAGTTAGATGCTTGATAGTTGTGCCGGTGAAATAGGGTTCTAGAGCGCCATTTTGACCGGCAAGGAGAAACCAATAGTACAAGAATTCGTTGTCTAATTGATCTCGGGTCCGGATTCGATGGAGCGCCTTTTGAATCTTCATCCCTGGAATTGCGTCCTTCCAGATTGCACAGCGACCTGGTTCGCCACCCTCACAGATGACAAGGTCACCACGCCTTAACCCGTACCGATCATGCTCGTTTTTTTCGAAACGCATCTGTCCAAGGTTGCTGGTGTCGAAGCTTCCCCATCGAACGTTCTTGTTTCCAAGGTAGGGCAGCAAGTCGCCACGGTTTTTCTCACTGTCGAGCATCTTGCCCAAACAGGAATCTGCGTGATCACCAAGGCGGGCCACGGGCCAAATCCTTTGGCGGTTTGGAGATCCCAAATTCCCAACCTGATTGAGTTCAATTCTCCGGCAAAGTCGTTCCGGCAACATCTCAGCCATGTGCGACGACCTCTTCCAGTTTCTTGTCGTGCTGCTCTTTCAGGCGCATGAGGGACGAGCGAAACTTGCCGTAGTCGATCATGTGGCATGCCCTTTGGTGGCCTTCAACAATGTGCCGACGTCCGCCTTAGCGCAAGAACGTCAATCGTCTGTACGCCCGCGCGCGCGCCAAAGGGCCGGTCTCCGTGCTGGCCGTCCCATACGTGAGTGCCGGTGTTCAGCACGACCGGAGTGACACGGAACTGCTCGGGAGAAAGATCGTCGTAACCGTTTTCGTATCCGCTCACGACCACGCGCATGTCGTCGGGATAACGACCCAGCAGTTCGATCATTTCGCGAACCGTCATCATCTTCATTGGCCTCCAAATCCCAGCTGTTCAAGGTTTTTCCCAATCACCGTATCCAGCTTGGCCCCATCTGCCTGTTGCTCGCGCAACCGGGCAGCGAGCCGGGTCATCCTGTCCTCGAACGGCACACCGTCATCTTCGACCGCTGCCGCGCCGACATAGCGCCCGGGCGTCAGGACGTGGCCGTGCTCACCGACTTCCGCCAGCGTGACGGACCTGCAGAATCCCGGCTCGTCCTCGTAAGGAACCGCATCGGGTGCACCACGCCAAGCGCGATAGGTGCCAGCGATCCGGGAGATGTCCTCGTCAGCGAACTCCCTGCGAGTCCGGTCGACCATGTGCCCGAGCTTGCGAGCGTCAATGAACAGCATCTCCCCGCGCCGGTCGCGGCAGTCCACGCCGGAGTTCTTGCTGCGCGCCAGGAACCAGAGGCAGGCCGGGATCTGCGTCGAGTAGAAAAGCTGTCCGGGCAGCGCGATCATGCAGTCCACGGTGTCCGCTTCGACCAAGGCGCGGCGGATGTCCCCTTCCCCAGACGTTGTCATGGACATTGAGCCGTTGGCGAGCACCACGCCCGCCGTTCCAGCAGGCGCGAGGTGGTGATGAATGTGCTGGAGCCAGGCGTAGTTGGCGTTGCCCGTAGGCGGGACTCCGAACGTCCAGCGGGCGTCCTCCCGAAGCCGGTCGCCGCCCCAGTCGGACACGTTGAACGGCGGATTGGCGAGTATGAAGTCGGCCCTGAGGTCCGGCAGTTCGTCCTTGTGGAAGCTACCCTCGTTGTTCCATCTGATGTCGGCGTCGATCCCGCGCACCGCAAGGTTCATCCTGGCGAGCCGCCACGTCGTGTAGTTGCTCTCCTGTCCGTAGATCGCGATGTCGCCTATGCGCCCGCCGTGCTCTTCGACGAACCTCTCCGACTGCACGAACATGCCGCCGGAACCACAGCACGGATCGTAGACCCGGCCCCTGTAGGGCTCTAGCATTTCCACAAGCAGCCGGACGACGGAACGCGGCGTGTAGAACTCGCCCCCGCGTTTGCCCTCTGCTCCGGCGAAGCTGCCAAGAAAGTACTCGTAGACCCGTCCGAGGATGTCGCGGGATCGGTCTGCTTCCTCTGCCATGCCGATGCCGCTCACGAGGTCGATCAACTCGCCGAGCATGACCTTGTTGAGGGCCGGGCGGGCATACTCCTTGGGCAGCACGCCCTTTAGCGAGACGTTCCTTGCCTCGATCGCCAGCATTGCATTGTCGATGTCCTTGCCTATGGTGGGCTGCTTGGCCTGGGCCTGCAGATGCGACCACCGCGCCTCCTTCGGAACCCAGAACACGTTCTCGGCAATGTACTCTTCAGGGTCTTCTGCGTCGGCCAGATCCTCATCGAGAAGCGCCGCTCGCTTCGCCTCGAAGGCGTCCGAGATGTACTTGAGAAAGATCAAGCCTAGAGCGATGTGCTTGTAGTCGGACGGTTCCATGTTGCCGCGCAGCTTGTCCGCCGCTGCCCAGAGCTGAGCTTCGAAGCCGAGACTTGCGCCATTCTTTGTCGCCTGTTCGACGCCGGGTTCCTTCGGTACGGTCTTCATGCCTGTCTCGATCGCGCTTCGTGCCTGCGCCCTCGGAAGTGCCGTTGGCTAGCGGGTTCGTTCCCGCCCAATGTATCGCAGCATCCCGCCGCATGAACAACGGGTGAAATCTGGTGACAATCGATGCCTGCCAACTTTGACAACATCTTGCCTGGTCAATTCCTGATGTCACCACCAACGCGGGCATGCTTTGGGCGAGGGTTCAAGGATGCGTTCTTTTTGTTCCATATGCCCAACCTGCGATCGACATCGCTGAATCCGCAATTGTGCCCGGGCTTGAATGTTCGGGCAGGCGTTTCTTGCGGATCAAGGTAGGACTGCCGTTTCCTGTCCTGCGCCGTTCTCGTGGACTGGATCACGGGAGATCAATGCATGCAGCGCCTTTGATCCAATTCTTGTGATGAGAGTCGGCGTCGTCTTTTGGTCTTGCAGGGCCGGAAGTCTGGCATCAGATGCAGGAGACTTACGTTTGGAGATGACCCGGAACCCTGCGAATTTGAAATCGTTTGTTGGGGCAAACCCGACTTGCAGGAACCGAAGTGAGCCATTGGCGTATGTGCCATTGGCGCATATTCGGATGACATGCTGCAAACAGTCTTTGGTTGCCGGAGTTTCAGCGCCGGGCCAAGGCAGTGATGTCGGACAATCAGCGCGAAGCGGCCATTGTCTGGATCGCCGGGAATCCAGAGGCAGGAACGTCCCTCGGTGGCGGGTTGCGCAAGGTGCGCATTCCTCGTGAAGGCTGGGGCAAGAGTGGCGGGTTTCGGACGATCTACGTCTTTGATGGCCGACACGTGCCGTTCTTCCTCGTCATGGTGTTAGCCAAGAACGAGAAAGCCAATCTGACACCGAGGGAACAGGCCGCTGCTGTTCAGCAGAGCAAGGAAATCATGAGCATGTGGAGCAAAAATGAGTGCATTTGACAGCATCAAGCAAGGCCTCGACGAGGCCAAAGCCTTTTCGCGTGGGCAGAAGGCGGACGCGCGTGTCCACGAAATTTCCGTGCCGGATATCAACGTCTCGGAGATTCGCGCCCGGACCGGTCTGTCCCAAGCCGAGTTCGCTCGGAGCATTGGTGTCGCAAAGGGCACGCTGCTCAACTGGGAGCACGGTCGCCGCCGTCCGAACGGGCCTGCGCAGGTCCTTCTCGCGCTGATCGCCCGCAAGCCCTCCGTGGTGCAGGAGCTGCTCGGAAGCTGACGTTCAATGCCCGGAATCATCCCAACTGGCGTATCAAGAGTCCCACAAGGATTCTTGCGTTGCGTCATAATCAAGCCTGGTCGAGCACGTCCTTGAACAGCGCCTCGTGGTGGTCGACAGCACCGACCCTGATCGAGGAACCGCGCCAGTTCCGCGATCGCAAGATCCCTGGGCCTCTTGAGACCCTCGCGCCGCGCCAGCAGTCAGAGCCCAATCGCGATCAGCCACCGGGTGTGTGCGTTTGTGCGTTTCTGCATGGCCTTCCTTGAGCAGGCAAGTGGGGCGACGAGGCTCGTGCACGCAGGTACCAAAAGACACGCAGACAGGGTCACGATGCTCTTTGTGGACCCCGAATCTGACCGAACCGGGCGTGTGTCTCAATTTGCAGGGAATGTCG
>VXPN01000061.1 GCA_009839535.1 Boseongicola sp. SB0662_bin_57
CGCGCAGGACGTGGCGCGCGAGGACACGGTGATTTTCGACCTTGATCGCACGATCAAGGATCCGGGCAACTTCAACTGGTTCACGCCTGGGACCAAGCGGATGCATGGGGCCCACCAGGCCATGTGGGAGCCGCTCTTCATCCTGAACTACGGGACGGGCGATCTCGATCCGTGGCTGGCGACGGGCTACTCGCAGAATGACGACTCGACCGAGTTCACGATAAACCTGAGGGATGGCGTTGCCTGGTCGGACGGCGAGGCGTTCAATGCGGACGACGTGGCCTTCACGGTGAACATGGTTCTGAACAACGAGGAGATCTCGAGCCGCGAGGCCGCCACGGTCCGCGCCCAGGTGGCGAGCGTAGAGGCGATCGACGACCTGACGGTCAGGTTCAGGCTCAAGGCGTCGAATCCGCGCTTCATCGTCGAGAACTTCGGCGTGCGCATCTTCGGTTCGTTCCTGATCATGCCGGAACACATCTGGAGTGGCGTGGACGCGGCGACATTCGCCAATTCCGAGCCGATCGGCACCGGGCCGTACACCTTCACCTCCGCCGCCACGAACCGTGCGGTGTGGGACCGGGACGACGACTGGTGGGGCGCCAAGACCGGCTTCATGGACCTGCCGGCGCCGAAGAGGCTGATCTGGCTGGAGTCGGGCGGAGAGGAAAGCCGTGCCCAGCTCATGGCCACGAACCAGCTCGATGCCGCGCAGAACGTTTCGGTGGGCACCTTCGAGGCGATCAAGGCGCAGAATCCTGCCGTGATTTCATGGCATGACGGCTATCCCTATGCGGCGGCAGATCCCTGCGCACGCCAGCTTGAGATCAACACGACGATCGCGCCGTGGGATGATCCCGACATGCGCCGCGCGGTGAACCATATCATCGACCGGACGCAGATCGTGAACGTGGCGGTGGAGGGTGCCACGGTGCCTTCACGTACCATGTTCGTGCAGTACGGCTCAATGGCGCCCTTCATCGATGCGGCGGTCGCGGCGGGTTACGAACTCTCGCCAACGGCGGACGTGGCTGCAGGCCAGGCATTGATCGAGGCGGAAGGCTACACCATGGGTTCGGACGGAATCTATGAGAAGGACGGCAACGATCTCGAGGTCAAGATCCACGTGAACTCGGCTTCGACCGAGTACACGCGGACCATTGACGTCATCGTCGAACAGCTGAACCGTGCCGGCATCAAGGCGTCGTCGGTTCCCGTTGAGAACGGCGTGTTCTGGGGCGAGGTTCTTCCGTTCGGCACCTACGAGATGTCCTACAGCTGGCTGTCCTGCGGGTCGGTGAACGAACCTTGGGCATCGATGGGCCGCTACACCGTGAAGGACGTGGTTCCGGTGGGCGAACGCTCGCCGAGCTTCAACAACACGGCTCGGTGGGACTCCGAGGCGGCTCACAAGTACTCGGCGATTGTCGACGAGATGGCCTCGCGGCCGCTCGGGGATCCGGAAGTGCCGGGAATGGTGGCAGAGGCGTACCAGTACTTGCATGAGGAGATGCCGTTCATTCCGCTCGTGCAGTCGGCGAAACTGCTTCCGTTCAACACCACCTACTGGACGGGCTGGCCTTCGAGCGAGAACTACTACAACCACCCGTACTTCTGGTGGAACCACACCCACCAGATCATCCACAACCTGGAGAAGGCGGGAGGCTGAACGCATCGATCAGCCACTTGGCGGGGGCGCGCGAGCCGCGCCCCCCCGTGCGACCGGAACAGGGCGCTGAGCAATGCCGAAGTCCCGCGCTCGTTCGAGGCGGACGGCGACTGTCACGCAACGCGGGTCTTCCGCCCGGACGAGGTTGCCGCTCTTGAGCGCGACTTCGGCCGAATCGTGGCGCAGCTTGCGGCCAGCTGCCACGGCGTCGGCGCGACATGGGAAGGCCCGGAAGTCCGGAAGATCTCCCGTGTCTCGGCGGGACGAGGGCGCAGACGGGCGGCAGAAGGCCGGCATGCTCGACCGCTTCCCGATTGCGGAGCCTGCCGTGATTGAGGCTGAGCCGGGTGACGCCGTGTTCTTTCACCGCCTTGCGTTGCGCGGTTCGATGCCGAGACGATCCAGGCAGGTGTGCAAGACCGTGCCTTGCCAGATGCATGCCGGATCCGACCGGGTCGCGGATGGAAGCCGACATCCCGACGCACGCGTGGTTCTGCGAGGTTGGAGCCGCTGAATGAGCCGCATGGCGGCACGCTTGGCGTCATGAATGCGGGTTGATCCCGTCCACGAATGACGCAACGGTGACGACTGCAAGGCCGGGGCTCGGCCCAGGGAGACAGGCATGGGACGCATCCCGCGCTCATATCTCTTGAATCGCGTCGTGACGCTGCTGCTCACGGTATGGATCGCCGCGACGCTCATCTGGATCATTCCCAGGCTTTCGCCGGTCGATCCCGCCGACATCATGCTCGGCCGCATGGCGGCGGGAGCAGGCGCTGTCGAGAATGCCGACCAGATACTTGAACGGCTGAAGGAGAACTTCGGGCTCAACGACCCGCTGGTCATCCAGTACGTCAAGTACATCGGGAACGTGGTGACATTCGATTTCGGCCTCTCGACGGCGACGTTCCCGACGCAGGTGTCGACGCTCATCGCGCGCGCCTTGCCGTGGACCGTCGGGCTCATGCTTCTCTCGGTTGTCATCACCTTTTTCATCGGCAACGCGCTTGGTGCGCTGATGGCCTGGGACAGGTCGCCGAAGCTGGTTCGCGTCGCGATTCCTGCGGCCATGGTCTTCACGTCAATTCCGCCAATTCTCTCGGGCCTGCTGCTGATGTGGATACTTGCGGCGAAGCTTCGATGGTTCCCGCTGACAGGAGCTTACGGGTTGACAGTCGAGCCCGGATGGACGTGGGGGTTCGTCCAGTCGGTGATCCATCACGGCTTTCTTCCGGCGCTTTCCATCGTGATCGTCACTTTCGGATTCTGGGCGCTCGGCATGCGCGGCCTCATGATCACCGTGCAGGGGGAGGACTACGTGACGCTGGCGAAGGCCAAGGGCCTGCGACCACGTTACATTCTGTATCGATACATGATCCGGAACGCCATTCTGCCCCAGATCACGGCGTTTGCGCTCAAGATCGGGCTCCTGGTCGCGGGGCAGGTGCTGGTCGAGCGCATCTTTGCCTACAACGGCATGGGAAAGCTCCTCTACGACGCGATCCTCGACCAGGACTTCCCGGTCATCCAGGGCGTGAGTTTCGTCATCATCCTGATGACGGCGGTAAGCGTGTTTCTCGTTGACCTTGTCTATCCGTTCGTGGACCCGCGCATCAGGCATGACGGGGGCGACGCATGACCGGCATGACTGGAAATCGTGCCGGAGAGATCAAGGGATGGCGCATGCGCCGCTTCGAATCTCCATGGATCAACCCGAAGCTCTTCTGGGGCGCGGGGCTTCTGCTTGCCGTCGTGGCGCTCGGGATCATCGGAAGGGTGTTCTGGAACCTTGATCTCGCGTTCACAGGCGCGGCGCCTCTGAAGCTGCCGCCGGTCGGCTTTGAAAACCTGCGAGGACAGGAAGGTGCATGGCATCATCCGATCGGCACGGACGGTTCCGGACGCGACATGCTGGCCCTGATCGTGATCGGGGCGCCGAATTCGCTTTTCGTCGGATTGCTGGCGTCGCTCATTGGCATGTCGCTCGGCATTTTCCTGGGATTCTCCGCCGGATTCATCGGCGGTCGGACCGACGACATCATTCGGGTGCTTTCCGACGTGATGATCACCATTCCGCCCCTTCTCATTCTGGTCGTGGTGCAATCCGCCTGGGGCGACGTGTCGTTGACGATGATGGCCTTGCTGATTGCAGGGTTTGTCTGGCAGTCGCCGACGCGGTTGATCCGGGCGCAGGTGCTTTCGATGAAGCAGTCCGGCTACGTGCAGATGGCGCGTCTTTCAGGAGCCTCGACGATGCATATCATGTTCCGGGAAATGCTGCCGAACCTGGTGCCGTATCTCTTCGGTTCGTTCATCGCCAATGTCACGACCTCCATCGTGACCGCCGTGGGACTTGAAGTTCTCGGTCTTGGCCCGCAACGGATTCCCACGCTTGGCCGAACGATCTACGAGGCGATCAATGCCGGCGCGCTGATTCAGAACCTTTGGTGGTGGTGGGGCATTCCGACGCTGCTTCTCGGTCTCATGTTCATCGGCCTCCTGCTCGTCAATCTCGGACTCGACGAGGTGTCCAACCCGCGGCTGAGGAAGCTGTAGTGGCCGTGGCCTGTCATGCCCTGCGGAATTGCGGCGGTTTGCGCCGGATCAAGAACGCCGCCAGACGGGTCTTCTTGCAAGGGGCTCGCATGGACCTGGCGCCTTGGCGCATCGCCGGATCATTCAAGGGCGGAGTCGCTCGATGAACGCCCTGAACGTGACCGACCTCTCCATAGACTTCCCTACCGCTCGTGGCGTGGTTCATGCGCTGGCCGACCTTTCGTTCTCCGTGGCACGAGGCCGCCGACTGGGGATCATTGGCGAGTCCGGGTCTGGCAAGACCACGACGGCGCTCGCGGTCATGCGGATGCTGGCAAGTCCGGGATTCGTGAGCGGTGGCTCGATTCGCCTCGCGGACCTGGACGTGCTGGCGCTCTCGGAAGAGGAAATGCGCAGGGCCCGGCTTCGTCGTGTCAGCTACATACCACAGGGCGCGATGAATTCCCTGAATCCGGTCATGCGCGTCACGGACCAGCTCAAGGACGCGATCGTCGCGCACGAGGGCCGGACGGAACGGGAGGTCCTGCGGACGCGGATCGAGGACGCGTTCGCAGGCGTTGGACTGCCGGGGCATGTCGGGTCGCTGTATCCGCATGAGCTTTCCGGCGGGATGAAGCAACGGGTCTGCATCGCGCTCGGCGTGATCCTCAACCCGGAGCTGATAATTGCAGACGAACCGACCTCCGCCCTCGACGTGGTCACGCAGCGTCAGGTCATGCAGACCTTGAAGGACGTTCAGCAAAGAATCGGCGCCGCATTGATCCTGATTGGCCACGACATGGGGCTCATGGCACAGTCCGTGGACGAGCTGGTGGTGCTGAAGGACGGCATTCTTGTCGAGCACGGCGACATGCGCCGGGTCATCGAGAATCCCCGCCACCCCTATACTCGCGAACTCGTGGCATCCGTCCCGCTTGTCGGCGGAGAGAGCTTTCTCGGGAGCGCCTCCGTTGCGCCGGATTTCGCGCCGGGCCGCCAGGGTCTCCCGCTTCTCGAATTCGAGAGCGTGCACAAGGACTATGGCGAGATCACCGCCCTGCATCCCATGAGCTTCAGCCTCCACGGCGACGCGCCCAAGATCATCTCGATCGTCGGCCAGTCCGGGAGCGGAAAGTCGACGATGGCGTCGATCATGCTCGGCTTCAATCCGCCGACGACAGGGCGGGTGCTGTTCGAAGGCCAGGACATCGCCCGCATGTCACCGCAGCAGTCGCGCGAGTTCCGCAAGAACGTGCAGGCGGTCTTCCAGGATCCCTATGCCTGCTTCAATCCGTTCTACCGGGTGGACCATGCCTTGAGCTTTCCGTTCCGGAGATTCGGTTACGCCACTTCGGACGCGCAGGTTCAGGAGAGCATGCACCAGGCTTGCCAAGCCGTGGGTCTCGATCCCGCTCTCATTCTTCGCCGCTATCCACATGAACTTTCCGGCGGGCAGCGCCAGCGGCTGATCGTGGCGCGCGCGCTCATGCTGAACCCGAAGCTTCTCGTTGCCGACGAACCCGTCTCGATGGTTGACGCCAGCCTTCGCGCCACGATCCTGAAGAACATCTATGACCTGAAGGACAGTCACGGAATCTCTATCTTCTACATCACGCATGACCTGGCCACGGCCTATCATGTCTCGGACTACGTCATGGTTCTCTACAAGGGACAGGTCGTGGAGGCCGGACCGCCGAGGGAGGTGATCGGAGATCCGCAGCACCCGTACACGCAGCTGCTGATCGCCTCGATTCCTTGGCCGGACCCCGACCGTGAATGGGGTGGAACGACAACGGCAGCCGAAGACATCGCGGCACTCGATGCAATGGACCGCGACGTCCCGACAGTCTTCAGGGGTGACGTTTCGGGTTTCAGGCTTGATGTTGGAGAATAGGGACTGGGCGCGCACGAGCGCGACACGGGAACTCGACAGCGGCGGAATGCGGGCGGCAATTGATCTCGGCCGGCTTGACGGCGCAAGATTTCCGGATCGCGAAGGAGATTGCCCATGAGCCATTTCCTGCGCTTCACGCCGGAGAAAATCCGGCAGCGGATCGCCTTGATTCGTCCCTTGGTCCATCGTCAGCACGCGCCGATTCCGGACTTTCGCCTCAAGGAGCTGCCCGACGCCAGCGTTGACCCGCCGCTTGCGGCCGACACGTCAAGCTGGCCCACGGTTCCGGCCGAATCCCACTGGGGTCGCTGCGACCTGAATTTCCTGCTGAAGTCGGAGTTTCGCATCCCCAGGGACTGGGCGCCGGGCAGCGCCGCGCTCTTTCTGCCGCTGGGAGAGGCGGGTGACATCTTCACCCATCCGGAGGCGCTGGTCTATGTTGACGGCAAGCCTCGCGGCTCTGCCGACCGCTACCACCACACGATACGGCTGCCTGAAGAGATTCTTGCCGGCGAGACACACGAGCTTGCCCTTCACGGCTGGACCGGGCTTGACGACTGGCCGCCGGATCCGAATGCGCGCGACATGCTCTTCATGGGCAGACCTTCGGTCGTCGAGGTCGATTCCGAGGTGCTCGAATTCGTGCTGCTGGCGGAGACCGCGCTCGATACGGCGGAACAGCTCAGCAAGGATGACGTGACAAAGCACGGCATCCTGAATGCGCTTGATGAGGCATTTCTGTCCCTCGATACGCGTGATCCGCTTGGCGCCGCTTTCTATGGTTCGGTTGCGAAGGCGCAAGAAGAGCTTTCCCGGCGACTCACGGAGGCTGGTCGGCCGATCGACGTGACGCTGCACGCTATAGGCCATGCACATATGGACATCGCCTACCTTTGGCCGATCAGCCAGATCCGCCGCAAGAACGGGCGCACCTACTCGAACGTGCTGCGCCTGATGGAGCGCTTCCCGGACTATCGGTTCAGCCATTCCCAGCCGCAGCTCTACAAGTTTACCGAAAACGACTACCCGCAGGTGTTCGAGGAGATCCGGGAGCGCGTTGCCGAATCCAGATGGGAGCCGATTGGCGGGATGTGGGTCGAGCCGGACACCAACATTCCGGGCCCGGAATCGCTCGTGCGCCAGATCCTGCTGGGCCGACGGTACTTTCGTGAACGCTTCGGAGACGCGGAGACACCCGTCTTGTGGCTGCCCGACACCTTCGGCTTTTCCTGGTGCCTTCCGCAGCTGATGCGCCAGTCGGGGCTGAAATGGTTCGTTACCAACAAGGTGAACTGGAACCAGTACTCGCGCATGCCGGCATCCACGACGTGGTGGCAGGGCATTGACGGCTCCCAGGTCCTTGCACACTTCCTGACGACACCGCGCGACGTGCAGCATCTGCCGTTCCCGACGAACTACAAGTCCGATCTGTCGGCTGCCGAGGTTATCGGGACCTGGACCCATTCGACGTCCAAGAGCGGCGTGACCAGCTTGCCGATTTGCTACGGCTACGGTGACGGCGGCGGTGGCCCGACCGAAGCGCTGGTGCGCAAGGCACACATCTTCGCGCAAATGCCAGGAGCACCAAGGATGCGTCTTTCGACCGTGCGCGAGTTCTTTGAAACCATCGAGGCGCAGAGGCTGGACCTGCCTGTCTGGAATGACGAGATCTACCTTGAGGGGCATCGCGGCGTCTTCACGTCGCAGGGCTGGCTCAAGCGGGCGAACCGGAAATGCGAGAATCTCCTTGCCGAGGCCGAGGCGCTGGCAGTGCTGTCCGACTTGCAGCCTGATCTGGGCGTGGCTTGGGAACTCCTGTGCCTGCATCAGTTCCACGACACGATTGCCGGAACCGCGATCCGGGAAGTGTTCACCGACGCCGAGAAAGACTATGTGCGCATTCGGGAGATCGCCGAAGCGGCCATCGAGGAAGCCAAGGCGCCGCTTGGACCAGGGATTGCCATCAACCTGATTCCCCACCGGATGGACCGTGTCGGATTGTTGACGGGCTCCGCACCGAAAGGCGCCTTGTCGCAAGACGTCGATGGCGGTTGCCTGGTGCATGTGCCCGACTGCGCGCCGATGGCCGCAACGCCCTTGCCGACCAAGGGGGCAAGGAAGACCGGGCTAAGCGTTTGCCAGGAGACACAGAAGTTCGTCCTCGAGAACGAACTGATCCGTGCCGAGATTGACGGACAGGGGGATCTCGTTCGGGTCTATGACAAGGAAGTCGGTCGCGACGTGCTGGTCCCTGGCCGCCCAGGCAACCGGCTTCAGGCCTTCGAGGATCGCCCGATCAGCTGGGATGCCTGGGACATCGACGCGTTCTTCGAGGACCGTGGCTTTGTCATTGACGGGGCGACGGAGATTGCGATCGAGGAGAACGGCCCGATCCGGGCGAGCCTGCGCATCGAGCGCCAGTTCCAGTCCTCGACCGTTTCCCAGCGCGTCCGGCTGCATCATCACTCGAAGCGCATTGACTTCGTGACGGAGGTTGACTGGCACGAAACCCACGTCCTCCTGAAGGTGGCCTTCCCTGTGAACATACTGGCGACCATGGCCACCTACGAGATCCAGTGGGGCGCAATCATGCGGCCGACGCATCGCAACACGCCCTGGGACTACGCAAAATTCGAGGTGCCGGCGCAGCGATGGGCGGATCTCAGCGAGGCCGATTACGGGGTCGCGCTCATCAACGACTGCAAGTACGGCTACGACATTCGCGACAATGTCATGCGGCTTTCGCTCATCAAGTCCGCGACAATGCCCGACATTGGCGCCGATCAGGGGCGTCATGTGTTCACGTATGCGCTGTTCCCTCACCCTGGCGACTGGCGGCACGAGGTTCTGGCCCAGGCCGCCGATCTCAATCGCCCGTTGCGGCTTGTCCCTGGCAAGCCCGGACGGGAGACTTCACTCGTCGAATGCGATGCGCCCAACGTCATCATCGAGACCATCAAGCCGGCCGAAGACGGGGAGGGCTGGATTCTGCGCTTCTACGAGGCCCACCGCCGACGCGGACCGGTGACGCTGACGTTCACGCGCGACGTGACGTCGGTGCGCAGGGTCAACCTGCTCGAAGATCCGGGCGCCCCCTTGCCAGTTGTGAACGGCCAAGTGACTCTGACGGTCACGCCTTTCGAGATCGTGTCGCTGCATGTAAGCTGAGGCGCAGTCGCACCAGTCTCGATGACTGCTTGGCAATCGCGATTTGCCGGCATGCAACGCAGAAACGCGCTTGCAGTCCAGCGACCACGAGGGTGGCGGCAGAAGTGCGGCACCCGCTTTCGACATGCAGCCATGAACTCTCGCCTGCCCGGCGGCACAAAACCCATCCAAGGGATCATGTCGTGCCCCAAGGGATGCTCGGATAGAGAAGGGGGAACCATCGCTCGGCAGCATCCATTGGAATGGCAAGGCGCAGAGGCGCGCGGTGGTTGTCGGCAACGAGCATGCCACGCTTTACGAGCGCGGCCGTTACCTTTCGGGCAGCGCGCTCCTCGTAGTTTGTCAGCATTGGAATCTTCGCGCGTTCCACCTGTCCCGCGAGTGCCGCTTCCCGCAGCACCATAAAGCTGCCTTTCTCGAGTCTCTTTGCACGCACTTCCTCTTCAACATGGATTTCGATGCGACGAAGGAGTTCTGCGGGATCCAGCAGGCCCTCCATGAAGGCTACCTGATCGATCGAGCGCTCGAGAAAGAACTTGCAAAACGAAAGAAGGCCGGATTGGGTCAGGTTCCCGCGCCCGTCACGGTCCCCGTGGCGGGGTCGATCTGCTGCAGCGAGTCGGGCTTTGTACTCCGTTTCTTCGCGCGCGAGCCCACGCGCGACAGACCAGAGGGCTGTCCCTATCCCGAGCCTCTTGAGGAGCGCGTGCGACATCAATCGCGCGACGCGGCCATTGCCATCCAAAAAAGGATGGATCCACAAGAAGCGATGGTGAACCGCGCCCACGGACTGAATCTGGCCCAGACGGCTTAGAGCTTGAATCAAAATACCATATGTTGTGCTATATTAGCAAATATGATGGGCGATACCACAATATATAGCAAATCAACATGACTTTTAGGTCAAGCTCTTAGTGAGGGCGAAGTGTATGCTTGGTCAAAGCGCGCCAGGAAACGCGGCACGCATTCATGAGGCGGTGGCACGTGTCTGCCAACTGTTACGTCAACACGTCGCAGTTGACCGGGAACAACTTCATGGCGTTCGCCTGAGGCTTGGTTTTCAACCCAAAGCATGTCGGCTGGCAAATGCTCGCAAAACTGCCGGTGCAGCCAGTGGGCATAAGCGGCAGAGGCTGGCCAAACGGTCGGATCGTGACCTTCGTCAATCAGCTTCTGGGCGTGAATGTGGGCCACGGCCTCAAGCTGGAAATCGCGCTTTTTCGGTTCGCTCGAGAAGTCGTGCGCCAAGGCGCGCTCAATATCTCGCGGATGGGTGTTGTGACCTTCGATAAGGTTGGAGTAGTAGCAGTTCATTGATCGCACCAGATCGCCAACCGACCGCTGGAGAATCGGGTGAACCCGCTTCGCCAGCCCACTGGCGCTCTCTGCCAGTTCCAGCGCAGCGTCCTCAAGCGAGCGCAATGCCGCCTCTTCTGGCAGCATCGGTTCCATCATGGTCACGTTCATGAATGAAATATGCCGGTTTGTATGCCGGTTGTCTATGCATAAAAACAATGAGTTAAGTCAATAATTGATAGAACTTTGTGCCGGTAGCAGTGCCGATACTGCGCACTTGGTTCTGATCGTCGATCAACGGCGCTCGCCGCATCGCGGGTCAGCGGATTGGCGGACGAATTTGCGGACAAGCTCATGACGACGCGAGATTTCCGTCGGGTCATGCCCGCTGCAGATGCCCAAAGATCCGTTGCGCAGCGGTGATCCTGCAACATGTCTCGGGCCCAGGGCTCCCCTCGGAATCGATCACGGGAAGTCCTCTTCAGTCCCAGAGAGCGGCGCGACATCACTTCACCGCGGAGCCCGTGACCAGGCGGATTCAACTCTCTGCCTCTTGCCTTCTGGCCATGTCCTGCAGTCTTCGGACAACAAGATGCACTCGTGTCGAGGGGTTCTCTCGAAAGGGTGGCTGCCCCTCCTTGGAGGCTTCTTCCAAGGCCTTGTCCGCGCGCGTGCATGCCTGGTCCCGCATTGGCCTGATCTCGTCATAGAACGCATCACAATTCGTCTTTGCGTACGAAGCAAAACAGGCGTGGGAGACCTTGAGATCTCGGATCAATTCTTGCGCTGGTGATCCGCCACCTTCACCGGTTGCATAAGGTCTGCGCTCGCCAGAAACGTGGAAACGATACCAGATCTCGAAGCTGGGAATGGACGGAATGGCCTTGACTGCTTGCTTTCTTGGGGCATTGCGACATCTGAGAGATTCAGCTTTGGCGATGGCTGCGTCGTAGGTAGTGTGCCTGTCACGGTCGAAGACGAGAAACACATGTTCGAAATCAGGGTCGTCCTTCAGGAGACCTTCGGCGAATTCAACGACACTGATCGGGGCCGAGCCCCCATCTCCGGTGATTTTGACTTTGGCCGTGGTGAGGCCCAGTTCCTGGATCAGGAGGCGGAAGTACTCGGGTTCGGTCTTGCTGCCTTCGGTGACGATCAATGCGCGCTCCCGCGCTTCTAGGCGCGCAGGCCGCCGCCGCGTATCCCGGGGTGATTTGCCGTGTCGCTTGCCCGTGTCTGCTGCTCTGCCACGCGCGGCACCGCCCCGTACCGTCCCTGCAGATAGCCCCTTCGGAAAGGCCGCTCGTCACGCGTCCTGTAGTCCGAGAAGGGAACCAGGCGGGAGGCAAGGTCGTCGCCTTTCTCGACCAGCCAGATCTGATCGCGTCCGATGCAATCCTCTTCCGTGACGGTGGTGTCATGGGTGGTGAAGATCAACTGGGCTTTGCGCGGGTTGGTCTTGGAAGAGCAAAACATGCGGCTGATATGGCGGAAGGCGAGGGGGTGCACGTGGGTGTTCAGTTCGTCCACAACAAGCGTGTAGCCGTTGTCAAGAGAGTCCATGATCGGGCCTATGAGCCAAAACAACACCCGGGTGCCTGAAGATTCATCTTCGAAGTCCAGACGCATCTTTTCCCCTGTCTCGTCCTTGCGAAAGGTAAAGATCTCCAATGTCGTTGCCCCCTCTGGAAGCATGGACTTCAATTGGCTTTGCTGTTTCCTGGGAAGGTTCTTGAATCTGGCTGTTTCAGGAACGCTCCTTTCTTTCGCTTCTACGTCTTCCAGCCGCAGGTCAGTTTCTGCCAGAAATGCCATCACCCGTTTCTTCCAGTCATCATTGTCTAGATGCCGAGCAGTAAAGAGCCGGACTGATTCAACCTCGGGAATTGTTCGGAACCCTCTCCTCAGCCAGTTTGCGGGGCGCTTCAGGGGCTTGGCATTGAGTTGCACGGCGGTGCTGAGAAAGAGGGCGTTGTCGCGCGTTTGCGCCTTCCAGCTTTCACGTTCGCCTTTGAGATGGGTTGCGCTTGTCTCCCACCGGTAGGTGTCACTTTCGGGATCAAATTCGCGGGTGAAGATCTGGCGCTGCTTCCGCGTGGCGGAGGGGCGTTCGAAGAGCCATTCCTCCCAGATCCGTTCGGCGTCGTAGGCGAAGCCGTACTGGAACAGGCTGTCGTCATGCAGGAAGGTCACCTCGAATTCCGTCGGCGCGTCGCGCCACTCCGAATGAAAGAGATGTGGCTCGTATTCTTCGGCGAGCGTATTTTCGTTCTTGAACGAGTTTCGGACAATGGCGCAAACCGTCTTCATGCTCCCGACAAGTCCGGACTTTCCGGACCCGTTGGCCCCGAAGAGGCAAGCCTGTTGCAGCACGCGTGGGGCACCGTTGTTGCCCGTAGCCACGGCATTTGGCGTTCCGCTGTTCGATGCGGTCATCAGGAAGCTTTGCCTGTCCCGGAAGGATCGGTGGTTCTGGACTGAGAATTCGACGAGCATGAGGGATGATCCAATTATGCTACCTGTTTTTGCCGTCTTTTACAAATACAGGCTCTTATTTTCGATGTAAAGCAGAAAACGCTCTCTTTCGCAAAGCCCCTCCGTTTCGGCAATGGGCTCGAATGGCTGGTTTGCGAACTTGCAGAGCAGAAAGCGGACGACCGCCTTCACCGAGCGCTTGCCATGCAGGCGGCTTGCCTTCGGTCGCAGCGCCATGTCGTCCCGAGCGCGGCCGATACTGGAGTTCCTCAGGATGCCAGAGGCAGAAACACGCGGCACGTCTCCCCCAACCCCCTTTGAAAGGAGCGCTCAAGTTTCTAGACAAGGGTCTCCATCTTCGGCATTGCTTTGCGCATCAGGATTGGAGGGTCCGAGCGACCCCCCTCGTTCAACAACGGAGAACAACGCACATGAAATACTTCGCAACTGCTGCAGCGGCCTTGACACTGGCCTTTGGCGCACAGGTCGCCTCCGCTGCCTGCGACGATGGCGAGATCGTCGTCAAGTTCAGCCACGTCACCAACACCGACAAGCACCCGAAGGGGATTGCCGCGACGCTGCTCGAGAAGCGCGTGAACGATGAAATGAACGGGAAGATGTGCATGGAAGTCTTCCCGAACTCCACGCTATACAACGACGACAAGGTGCTCGAGGCGTTGCTTCAAGGCGACGTGCATCTTGCCGCGCCCTCGCTGTCGAAGTTCGAGAACTTCACGCGCCAGTTCAGGCTCTTCGACCTGCCGTTCATGTTCAAGAACGTCGAGGCCGTGGATGCGTTCCAGGCTTCGGCGGCCGGACAGGCCATGAAGGACTCGATGCAGCGTCGAGGCCTCCAGGGGCTGGAATTCTGGCACAACGGCATGAAGCAGATGTCGGCCAACGTGCCGCTTCTTCTGCCATCCGATGCCCAAGGGCTCAAGTTCCGGATCCAGGCGAGCGACGTCTTGCAGGCGCAGTTCGAGGCCATAGGCGCCAACCCGCAGAAGATGGCCTTCTCGGAAGTTTACGGTGCCCTGCAGCAGGGTGTCGTGGACGGTCAGGAAAATACCTGGTCGAACATCTATGGCCGGAAGTTCTTCGAAGTCCAGGACGGTGTCAC